>JAZNFR010000146.1:0-2273 GCA_045576055.1 Eubacteriales bacterium | reverse complement strand
GATTCAGAGGATGCTGAATTCCCATATGAAATCACAGCTGATGTTGAATTCGTTGCTGAGTGGAAAAAGAACCCTGTAGTTGACGATCCTACTGGGCCACCAGAAGAACCAAAGGATCCTGTTTACTACACAGTAACATTTGACCCTAAGGGCGGTGCATTCGAGGGCGAGCTTACTATCACAGTAAAAGAAGGCGACCCAATTCCTGAGCCACCAAAGCCAGTAATTGACGGCAAGACCTTCAATGGTTGGTTTGCGGGCTCTGCTGCATCTTCTAGATGGAACTTCGAAACCATGGTTGTAACAGGCGATGTTAAATTGACCGCTTGGTACATCGGCGGTGGTGGATGCGCACACGAGGAAACCATTCCTGTTCCTGAAAAATCATACCCTGCTACTTGCGAATCGAGTGGTAGAGAAACAGTTGTTTGCACTAACTGCAAGCTTCAAACATTTACAAACATTCCTAAGCTCGGTCACGACCTTAAAACAGAAGTTATCCCTGAAACATGTGCTCTTGACGGCTATACACGCGTTTACTGTCAAAGAGAAGGCTGTACTGAGGATAGAAAGCACTCTATCGTTCCTGCAACTGGAAACCATACATGGAGCGATGGCTTTGATACAATTGTTGAGCCAACTCAATATGTAGGTGGACAAGAGGCTAAGACTTGTCAGGTTTGTGGCGCACAGCAAATCTTTAAGATTCCATCATACGCTGAGCTTGACGAGCTTCTTTGGGACCTTGAAATAGGTAACTATAAGTACACAAGCAAGGACGGAAAATATACAAATGCTCCGTTCGTTGACGTTGCAAAGACAGCTGGTCTTTCTGCAACCTCTTATTATACAATTTGTCTTGCAAAGAATGCAATTGACGGTGGTGCGGGTACATTCTGGTGTGCCGACACATTGGCTGACGGCGCTAACTATACAGGCGACGTTTTGGAAATGACACTTGCTCAAGTATTCGAAATTGGTATGATTAAGCTTTCAGTTCCTCACTACTCCGCTTGGGAGCTAGGAGATGAATGCTATGTTTCATACAACCTTGAGGCATTTATTGACGGCGAATGGCAATTCATCACTGTTCTTTCTGACAAAAATGCTACCCCTGCAGGTAGCGCAGGCGCTATAATTTATGAGCTTGATTCAACAATCACAACTGATAAGCTCCGCTTTACAGTTGCTCATTCAACTCGTTATGCTCCTGCTATGATTTACGAAATTGATGTTATGGCTAACATCGAAAAGACAGAGCGTGTTTCCGCTGACCTAATTAGCTCATCTACTATTTCCTCATCAGGTAAGTACAACTCTTGGGCAACAGGTACTGAAACACTTATGGACGGCTCATACGATACATATTGGCAATCAAACTACAACCATAAGGCAACTGTTGGTGAAATTTTTGCCACCATCACCTTCCCTGAGGACACATTTGTAACAGCTCTTCAATTTGCTGTTAGAGCAGATACAAACCAAACCTTCTCCGTTTACTATCTTGGCGACGACGATACTACATGGGTTAAGGCTTGTACATACAAGGTTGTCAAGGGTAAGAACGTTACCTTCGAAGGTGACTCGGGTAAGGATGGTACTGTTGATGGTACATTAATTAAATCAAATTCTGGTGCTTCTCGCGCACTATTTACCTGTGATATTGTTAAATTTACAAAGGGCGTTAAGCTTGTTATAGATAGCCATGCCGAGGCTTGGGCAGCAAACGTTTATGAACTTACGCCATTCACCGCTGTTGAACAAGCAGTTGTTCAATCCCCTGAAAATATGGATGGTATTCTTACATATTCAGGCTGCTCACACGGTTCATTTAAACAAGTTGAAACTGTTTCTCCTACTTGCACAACTACAGGATATACATTAATGGAATGCTACGGCTGTGGCTTTACATGTAAGACAGACGCAGTTGACGCGTATGGCCACTTCTGGGGCGCATACAATGTTGCAGTAGCAGCCGACGGTACAAACGCTGGCACAAAGGAATCTAAGTGCCAAAAGGACGACTGTGATGCTGTTAGAACAACAACTTACTATAACGGCTTTGAAGATCCAAAAATCACAACTTATAAAAACAATGCACCTGCAGCTTGGGCACAAACCCTTGACGACGGTAACTATCTTGGCACTTACGAATGGATTATTCCTAAGATGCAACAATACGGCTGGAAGGCTTCTGCTATGCTTTCCATCTGCTTCTCCGATATGTATGTAAAGGAATGGCAGGGCTACATAGCATCTGGTGCTCTTGATAT
>JAZNFR010000145.1:0-4933 GCA_045576055.1 Eubacteriales bacterium | reverse complement strand
ATTCTTATTATCGGTTGTGTAATCGTCAAAAGGATAGTGAAAAATATTGAAAATGGTAAGATTTTTAAAAGGGTTAATAAAACAGTTAGACTCTTTTTAAGACATTTAATAGCAGTTGTTTTATATGCTGTAATTGCAATATCAATTATCTCTGTATTGGGCTTTAATATGTCTGCATTCTCAGCTATTATTGCTTCGTGTGGTTTGACTGTTGGTCTTGCTTTGCAGGGTGGCTTATCAAATATCGCTGGTGGCATTATGCTTGTTATATTCAAGCCTTTCGAGGTTGGCGATTATGTTGAAAGCTCAGGGGTAAGCGGAACAGTTGTTGACATTGGACTTTTCTATTCAACTCTTACAACACCTGATAATAAAAAGGTTGTTGTTCCTAATGGTACAATTTCAAACAATGTAATTACTAACTATTCAACACACGAAACTAGAAGAATGGACTTCGATTTCAAAATCGCATACAATGCAAATATCGATGTTGCAAAGAAGGTTCTTTATGCTTGCGCTAAGGCAGATGAAAGAATACTTTTAGACCCTCAACCAGAGGTTATGATAGTTTCTCACGATGATAGCGGAATGACAATCAGATTAAGGGTTTGGGTTAAAAACTATGATTACTGGGATGTTAATTTTGTTATGTATGAACAGGTTAAGCGTGGCTTTGATGAATATGGAATTGAAATTCCTTATCCACATCTTAATATCAAGGTTAATAAATAAAAGTAAGCGAGACGTAGAAATACGCCTCGCTTTTTATTATACCTTTTCAAAAGAAAGATTGTCGTTTTCGTAAAGCACCCTTAACTGGTCACCTAGAGAAACCTCATTTTCTAAAATCTTTTTAGAAAGTGGATTTTCAATAAGGTTAACTATATTGCGTCTTAACGGACGTGCTCCATATGCGTCGTTGAAGCTTCTTTTTGCAATATGCTCAACCACCTTCCCCTCAAATTCTAAATCAATGCCGATATTCTTTGAAAGAGAAGAGACCTCATCTAACATGTTTTGGCATATTTTTAAAATACTGTCCATGCTTAGCTTATTAAATATTACAATTTCATCAATGCGATTTAAAAATTCAGGATTGAACTCTGATTTCAGTGCTGTATAAATGCTTGATTGCATTGCTTTCGTCTTGTTTTCTTTACTTTCATCACCTCCAAAGCCAAGAGATTTAGGCTCAGTGATGCTTTTTGCACCAACGTTTGAGGTTATGATTATAATTGTATTTTTAAAATCAACACTTCTTCCCTGGGAATCCGTTAAAATGCCGTCCTCTAAAATTTGTAAAAGAATATTGTAAATATCGCTATGAGCCTTTTCAATTTCGTCAAATAAAACAACTGAATATGGTTTTAATCTTACGTGCGATGTCAATTTCCCTCCCTCGTCATATCCAATATATCCAGGAGGAGAGCCTATTAACTTCGAGATTGAGTGCTTTTCCATATATTCCGACATATCAAGTCGAATAAAGCTTTTATTTGAGCCGAAAACATTTTTTGCTATGCTTTTTGCTAGTTCTGTTTTTCCCACCCCTGTAGGGCCTAAAAACAGGAAAGAGCCAACAGGTCGGTTTGGACTTTTAAGACCAACGCGTCCTCTTCTAATGCAGTCACAAATCTTAGATATAGCTTCATCCTGTCCAATTATGTCAGCTGATAGCTTTTTTTCTAGATTTATTAACTCGTTGATTTGTGTATCGCTTATTTTGGAGACAGGAACAGATGTCCATTGAGTTACAATTTGAGCAATATCATTTTCAGTTATTTTTGCATCTACACACGATAAGATCTTATTTCTTTTTTCTTTTTCTTTATTATAGAGAAGTTTATAATTGATTTCATCGTCGCGTAGCTTTGAGGCAAGCTCAAAATTTTGAGAAATGATAGCCTTTTCCTTTTCCAAAGATAACTTTTTAATCTTGTTCTCATATTCAAGTAGCTTAGGGCTTTTTTCGGAGCGCTTCATTTTCACCTTCGAGCAAGCTTCGTCAATTAAATCAACTGCCTTATCAGGCAAAAATCTATCATTTATATATCGTTTAGAAAGTGTAACTGCGACCTTAATTGCTTCGGGTGAAATTTTTACCTTGTGAAATTCCTCATATTTATCTTTCAAGCCCATCAGTATTCTTATCGTTTCTTCTTCAGTAGGCTCATTGATTAAAACAGGTTGAAAGCGTCGCTCTAAAGCCGCATCCTTTTCTATATGCTTTCTATATTCACTAATTGTCGTTGCACCAATTAATTGTATCTCGCCACGTGCAAGAGCTGGCTTTATTATGTTTGCGGCATCAACCGCGCCTTCTGCAGCTCCTGCACCAACAATAGTGTGTATTTCATCGATGAAAAGTACTAAAGAATCGTTGCTTTTAACTTCGTTTATGATGCTTTTCATCCTTTCCTCAAATTCGCCACGGTACTTTGCACCAGCTATCATAGAGGAAAGGTCAAGAGAAATAATAACCTTATCCGATAAGCTCTTTGGCACATTACCATTGTTTATCATACCTGCCAAGCCTTCGACAATAGCTGTTTTTCCAACTCCAGGTTCACCTATTAGACAGGGGTTGTTCTTTGTCCTTCTAGAAAGTATTTGTATAAGACGCAAAAGCTCATCCTCTCGCCCAATCAATGGGTCAATTTTACCTTCAAGAGCTGCTTGGTTCAGGTTTTTGCCATATAGTGCTAAAGCACCAGAAAGCTGGTGTAGCTTTTCTGATTTTTCGTTGATTTTAAAGGAGTCAAGAAATGCCGAAATTTCGCCCTTTAAGCTTGACAAGCTTATTTCCAAGGAAATAAGTATTTTTGACGCGAATGATTCATTTTGCTCACAAATTGCATAAAGCAAATGTTCACTTCCAATGAATTTTCCACCAAACCTTTTAGCAATTAATGATGCACCTTCAATTACATCCTTGCATTTGGGAGATAACTCTTTTTCTACCGATTCGTTTAAATATGATTCGCCATTGAAGCTTAAGATTTTATCGAAAACATCATTATAAAAAACTCTTTTTTCATTCAAGATTTTACATCCAATGCAGTCGATAGATAAGATCCCAAGCAATAAATGCTCGGTGCCTATGTAAGACGAACCAAGCTCACAGGCGGATTTTTTTGCCGTTGTCAGCACGTTTTGTGCCTTTTGAGTAAAACGATTAACCATTTTTTAGCCTTTCATATCCGCAAATATCGTTTGGGCGGATTTTAAAGTATTATAGACACAAAATTTAAAAAGTTTTCATCCTTGACGAGAATTTATTCTCTCATATTCGTCAGATAATAAATCGAAGGTTTTAGCATCTAGTACGCCATTATTTTCTATAAGTCCTTTTCGTTGTAAGGACTTAATTGCGTTTTGAGTAGGTAAATCGTATATTCCAGTAAAGGCAAGCTCTGTAAAATCATCGTGCTCGTTCAATATTTCATTTAACATATGCTGTATGACAAAAATAATGTTATCCTTTGCGCCTGGCAATATTTCGTATGATTCATACATTGGAAAAATGTGTACAGCTCTTGCGATGGCAGCCGCGTCTTTTCTTGCTTCATCTATTGCGTGGAGAAGGTCCCATGTTTCTTTGTCTACAATCCCAGTCGGCATAAGACCATATTTATTTTGAAAAATGGTTACTAAATCTCTTGTATTTTCATCATAAATGCCGTTAGGCTTAACTCTTGCAACTCCGTTTTCAATATAATCAAGGTTTCGAAGAATCCTTTGAACCTGCAAAACGGAGCTTTTTGTATTGTTAAAATCGTAATACCTCATAACACCTATCCTAAATTATTACCTGAAAATTGACCGAGAGATGTACTGTTTCCGTCGTATAAATCTCTATATGTTGATGTTATACTTTCCCAAGTGCTAGCAGAAACAATGGGAGAAGGCTCAAGCCCAAATATACGTTTATATTCTAGAACGGCTTCCTGCGTTCCAACACCGAAAACACCATCGACATCTAGCTTTGGGATGGAAGTATATGTGTTAGAAATATAATTTAAATACTCTTGCAAGGCACGTACATCATCGCCACTTGAACCAAGCCTTAAAACGGTTCCACCATAAGGAAGAGTAGTACTTGCAAAAAATCCTTCTGGCAAGGATTCCAGAATTCCAACATATTCACGATACATTCTGTCCCAATCATCAATACCTACTTCGCCGTCAATGCTTAGACCATATGCACGTTGAAATTCTTCTAGTGACGACTTTGTATTTTCACCAAAAATACCGTCTATGCTAGGCGCGGAGATTTCATTGTTATATTCTGCAATTAAGGATAGAAGATATTGTAGCTCATATACCTCACTACCACTATCTCCCTCGCTTAAAAATGAATTGAAAATCCCTGTTACCTCTTCACGGCTTAATCCCTCTGAGGCTAAATCGTTCAATCTTTTTACAGCACTATATGTTCTTTGAATCGCATACCAGGTTTCTTTACCAACAAGACCATCCTCATTTAAATAAAAGGCCTTTTGAAATTCCCTAACTGCATTCTCGGTTTCTTCGTCAAAAATACCATTTACGGGTGAGATTTTAGGGATTGCTGAAAAGTTTTTTGAAATCCTATTTAATCTAATTTGTATTTGCTGTACGGAATTTCCAATAGAACCATAACCAAGGGTTATACCATCCCAGGCAGATATTCTACTACCGATTGGTGCATTTGTTACGATACTAATGTTATCACCATAAAAGCGCTTAAGTATTTCAAGTGGAGTTAAGCCTTGCTCGGCAAGTGGAACAGTGTCCCATTGCTGCAAGCCATTGCATGTGATTTCTCGTCCATCACAATAAGCTGTAAAATATGGCTCGACACTATCTCCCATAACAACATAGTCGTTGAAAATTTCGTCAACTATATTTGAAATATTCTCAAATATATCACGTCCATTTACAAAAGATTGGT
>JAZNFR010000144.1:0-2491 GCA_045576055.1 Eubacteriales bacterium | reverse complement strand
CTTTGCAACCTCAACGCCGAAAAGCTCTTCAACTGCCTTTGCAATTTCTGGCTTTGTTGCGTCAGCTGCAACCTTGAATGTATATTTCTTATTTGAAATACCATCCATTGATTTTTCTGTAATAATTGGTTTGAGGATTATGTCCTGAGCAAATTTCATTATGCATATACCTCCTCTAATTGTTGTACTGCAGCTTGTGCAAATACTATTGTGTTGCAGTTGAGGATGTCATAAACGTTAAGTGTGTTTGTGTAAGCAACCTTAACGCCTGGGATATTTGCAAGTGACTTAGCAACCATATCGTTCTTAGCATCAAGAACTACGAGAGCCTTTTTGTCAGCGCCGATTGCTGTAAGCATGCTTGCTATAACCTTTGTCTTGTAGCTTTCTGCTACGATTGAATCTACAACTACCATTTCATTGTTAGCAACCTTGGAGCTCAAAGCGCTGAACATTGCGATTTGCTTAACCTTCTTATTAAGCTTCTTTGTATAAGAACGTGGCTTTGGACCAAGAGCGATACCACCGTGTGTCCATTGTGGTGAACGTGTTGAACCTTGTCTTGCTCTACCAGTTCCCTTTTGTCTCCATGGCTTTCTACCGCCACCGGAAACCTCACTTCTTGTGAGAGTTGACTGTGTGCCCTGTCTTTGGTTGAGAAGGTATGTTCTCACTGCAGCATGGAGGACAGCCTCGTTTACTTCAGCGCCGAAAACTACATCAGAAAGTGTGATTTCGCCAACCTCAGCGCCAGTCATATTTACAACTTTAATACTTGGCATTGTTTATTCCTCCTTTGATTATGCTTTTACGCTATTACGAAGAACTACGATGCTGTTCTTAGCGCCTGGAACTGCGCCCTTAACTGCGATGAGATTCTTCTCAGCGTCGATTTTTACGATTTCAAGGTTAAGTACTGTAACTTGCTCGTTACCGTATTGACCTGCCATTTTCTTGTTTTTGAAAACTCTTGATGGTGTTGAGTTAGCACCCATTGAACCAACTTGACGGTGGATTGGACCTGTACCGTGAGTTGCTTGAAGCATGTGGTGACCCCATCTCTTAACTGCACCTGAGTAACCGTGGCCCTTTGTAATGCCTGTGATGTCGACCTTTTCGCCTTGTGCGAAGGTATCGACTGCTATTACGTCGCCAACGTTGTAGTCAGCTGCATTCTCAAGTCTGAACTCCTTAAGATGCTTCTTTGCTTGAACACCTGCTTTTTCGAAGTGTCCCTTAGCTGGTTTGTTTACGTGCTTTGCGGATACGTCTTCATATCCAACTTGGATAGCTTCATAGCCATCTTTTTCTGTGGTCTTCTTTTGTGTAACCACACAAGGACCGGCCTCGATAACTGTAACAGGGATTACTGCGCCGTTTTCAGCGAAGATCTGTGTCATACCGAGCTTCTTACCGATAATTCCTTTTTTCATTTTGCTTTCCTCCATATTATTTGGTTATTGGTTGACGTTTGGTTTTCGTCGTAGCCTTCGACACGTCAACTTGACCTGACCGTCATCATAGACTTACGTTCGTGAGTAACTTTGAACTGCTACTGCTCGGTGGGGTTTGGCTTTTGCTTAGCGTGAATTAAAGCTTAACTTCGATTTCTACGCCAGCTGGTAATTCGAGAGTCATAATAGCGTCGATAGCCTTCTTAGATGGCTTAACGATTTCAATGAGTCTCTTGTGTGTGCGTTGTTCGAACTGCTCACGGCTGTCCTTGTACTTGTGAACCGCACGAAGGATTGTAACAATCTCCTTCTCGGTTGGAAGTGGAATAGGACCTGATACTTCCGCGCCATTTCTCTTTGCCGCATCAACAATCTTTTCAGAAGCTGAGTCAACGAGCTTGTGGTCGTAACCCTTAATTCTTACTCTGATCTTTTCATTTACTGCCATTTTGCTTTCCTCCTTGATAGAAATTTTACGGGGACTTTTGCTCTTACACCGTCCCGTGTGTTTCCTTCACCTGCTTAACAAATCCGAACCGTGAGAGGGTTCGGTAGGATGCTAGCAAGTGTTGTCAGACCTTTGCTGACGGGAGATTACACTTTGCTGCATTAGCGCTTTGTGAATCGGACGCGCTCCACGAAAATTCCCTTAAAGTGCCACAGCAGTAGGACATTTTAAGCAACCTTTCGCTTCTTCGTGCGTCAAGCCTAGTTATTTTATCATATATATAGGGAATTGTCAACATTTTTTTAAAATTTTGGTTTTTTTAATTTTTGTCAAACGTAAAAAATGAAGCCATTTTTGTGCAAATTGACGAAATATTCTCTGCTTTTTCTTTTAAAGAGCCTAAAAAAGCGCAAAATTCACGCGAATTTATTGAAAATTTATTGAAAATTTCGTATACTTGCACAAATCGCCTTTTTTCGAGATTTTGTTTTTCTCTTCCTTATTTATATATAGTTACTATTATATAGCGCTTTTTTCGTGTTTTGTCAACTCCTAGACTTCTCTTTCAAGAAAAAGAAAAAGAGGATTT
>JAZNFR010000143.1:0-10566 GCA_045576055.1 Eubacteriales bacterium | reverse complement strand
ATTAAGTGTTTTGCTTTTTCAATACTTTACTATATATTTAATATATAATTTATAATGTCCTTGAAGCTATATCCGTCGTGCATTAAAAGCTTTGGAAACATACTAATCTCTGTAAATCCTGGGAACGTATTTACCTCATTAAATATAATTTCGCCCTTTGGTGTAACAAAAAAGTCCATACGGCAAAGATCCTTAATTTCAAGCGCGCGCCAAAGCTTTTTTGCGTATTTTCTAATGTCGCTTTCGTTCCTCTTTGTCAGCTTGGCTGGAATTATATATTCTACCTCGCTTGAATTATATTTTGTATCGTAATCGTAAAATTCACTTTTATATTTTATTTGCCCGACTGTTGATACTATTAGCTTTCCGTTTTGAGAAATCAAGGCAACCTCACTCTCGCACCCGTCTATTTTTTCTTCAATTAATACCTTTGGGGAGGATAAGAAAGCCACCTCAAGTGCTTCTCTTAGCTCACTTTCATTTGTAGCACAAGAAACCCCGACACTTGAGCCAGTGCGCGAGGGCTTTATAAACACAGGGTAGCCTATTTTTTTAGCCCCACGATATATTTTTTGTATATTTTTTAAGTCGCCCTTGTATACCACCATCCAGTTGGCAACTGGCACACTCTCCCTTTTAGCAATTAGCTTTGTTACGTCCTTGTCCATAGAAAAAGCGCCCGAGAAAAACTGGCATCCAGAATAGTCGATTTTCAAGGCATCAAAAATTGAAGCATATCGACCGTCTTCACCGTATTCGCCATGTAAAACCGGTAATATTTTATCAATTTTTAGTTCTTTTCCCTCTATAAAAAACGCACCTTTATTTATGTCGATAAAAAGCTCCCTTTTGTCTTCACTTTTATGCCAAGTATCGTTTAAAATTTTCGAGTTGTCCCCACTATATAAATACCATTTACCATCCTTGGTTATCCCGATTTTTATAACATTATATCTCTCAGTATCAATTTCTAAAAGAACTGAGTAAGCAGAGGAAAGCGAAACCTCATATTCCTTGCTTTCTCCACCAAAAATTACTGCAACTGTTGGTTTTTCCATAAGCACCTCTCTTTTCCATAACAAGATATGCCAACATTGCTCTTTTGCTAAAAAAGCAACTAAGATAACTTAGTTGCTTTTGTTTTTTATGCTTGATGCAGGGGATATCCCAAAACGCTTTTTATAGAGCCTATAAAACGATGAATAATCGTGAAATCCACACTCTTGTGATAATTTTTGTATATTTTTTTCCTTGGTGGCGCGCTTGTTAAATAAAATCAATCGCTTAGTGAGTACATAGTCATAAACTGATGCTCCAACAGAGGACTTAAATTCTCTTGACACTTGAGTTTTGCTTATGTGGAGGCTATTTGCTATTTTTTCGATTGTTATATCATCTTTTAAATTATCATTTATGTATGATATTATTCTTTCACTTACCGTGCGCTTTCTTGTTGTGAATTCCTCCTTGTTGTCAAATGCGCGCTTTATTTCACAAAGTAATGATGATAAAAGTGAAATTACAACGTCATTTTCACATATGCTTTCTTTATCGCTAAACGCCCTTTCAAAATAAACGGCAGGTGGTAAATATTTAAATTCCTCGGCTAAATATAAGTTTTTTTCGCCGATGCCTCTTTCCTTAAATGGAGCTAAAAGCTCTCTCGAAAGACCAATTTTTGAAACAAGCGACGGCGAAAAATTTAAAACATATCTTTCATATTCTGTGCTTTTTTCAACAACAAGCTTATGTGTTTCGCTTGAACGCATTAGCATCAAAGCTCCTTCGGAAAGCTTGTATTTATGTCCCTCAACTATATAGCTAACGCTTCCCCTCACTACACATAAAAGCTCATAGCTTTCGTGGATATGAAGCTCAAAATCATCGTCCTTTGGTGCTTTTGTTATTGTATGAGAAAGAGAAAAGCCATCTCCATTTATATATTCCATATTATCACCTCGGTTTTATACTATCACAATATGACAAGAAATACAATATATTTTGATCAAAAATACAATTGCATTGTAAAAACAATTATATTATAATAGTATTGTAATAGATTTATATATAAGGAGACTCTTATGAAGCTTACTTTTCGTTGGTATGGGGAAAATGACCCTGTTTCTCTTGAAAAAATAAGACAAATTCCAAAAATGAGTGGCGTTGTTTCCGCTGTTTACGATGTGCCACCTGGACAGGTTTGGAGCGAGGAAAGCATTTTGAAAATCAAGAATCTAGCCACAAAAAACGGCTTAGAGTTTGAGGTTGTTGAAAGCGTTCCCGTTGCCGAGGAAATTAAATACGGTGGGGAAAATGCACCATTACTTATAGAAAACTACTGTGAAAATCTAAGACGCTTAGCAAAGCACGGGGTTAAGTGCGTTTGCTATAACTTTATGCCTGTTTTTGACTGGCTAAGAAGTGAGCTTGAGCATCAAAACGAGGACGGCTCAAACTCCCTTGCCTATAACGAGGAAACTGTTCTTTCTCTTGACCCACTTACAAGTGAGCTATCGCTTCCTGGTTGGGATGAAAGCTACACAAAGAACGAGCTTGCTGGCTTAATAAAAAAATACAAGGCACTCGGCAAGGAGGGACTATTTAAGAATCTATCAGTATTTTTAAATAAGGTAATTCCTGTTGCGCACGAGGTGGGCATTAATATGGCTATTCACCCAGATGATCCACCGTGGGATATTTTTGGTCTTCCAAGAATTATAACTGACGAAGAAAGCATAGATAGATTTTTAAATATTGTTCCCCTAAAGGAAAACGGTCTTACATTCTGCACCGGATCTCTTGGTGCTAGTAAAAGCAACGACCTTGTAAAAATGGCAAAAAAATATGCCGATAGAATCCATTTCTTGCATCTTCGCAATATAAAAATCACATCAGACCGTGAGTTTTATGAGGTTGGTCACCCAACCGACTGTGGCTCTATTGATATGCTTGGTATTGTTATGTCCTTGGTTGAGGGAGGCTTTGACGGATACGTGCGCCCAGACCACGGCAGAATGATTTGGGGCGAAACTGGTCGCTATGGCTATGGTCTTTACGATAGAGCTCTTGGCGCAACATACATTGCAGGGCTTTTTGAAGCGACAGAAAGGCTACTTAAAAATGATAAATAAGGAAATAAAAAGACGAGATATTCCCGATTTTTTCTCCGTCGATGGTGAAAAAATCACCTCGATTGACAAGTGGGAGGCATATAGAAACGAGCTTGCTTCTCTATTTATCGACGAGGAATATGGTGTGATTGATGAAAAAATCACTCCCACCATCGAAATTGAGGGCGGAAAGCACTCATTTGGTGGCAAGGTAAACTGGGAGATTGTCAATTTCACCTTTGAAAATAATGGTAAAAGCCATACAGTAAAGACACACCTACTTTTGCCAAAGGACAAAACAAATGTTCCTGTGTTTTTGAGTATCGGCTTTGAAAAAGAGGTTCCAAACAAATATTTACCACTTGAGGAAATAGCCGATAACGGTTTTGGTGTTTTCTATTTCTGCTACGAGGAAGCTACAAGCGACAACGGCGACTTTGAAAATGGTCTTGCTTCCCTTTTTACGGGTGGTGGAGAAAAATATGGCAAGCTTGCTCTTTGGTCATATATGGCATCGGCTTGTATGGATTACCTTTTAACTCGAAACGAGGTTGATAAAAACAATGTGGCAATTATAGGGCATTCACGCCTTGGAAAAACTGCAATTTTAACATCAGCCCGTGACAAAAGATTTGTCCTTACCTGTGCTAACCAAAGCGGCTGCTCAGGTGCTTCTCTTTCCCGTGGAAAGGTAGTGGGCAACGAAACTATAGTGGCTATAACCGACACCTTCCCATTCTGGTTTAAAAAATCATACTTAAAATATCGCGATAACGAAGGGGCTTTGCCTTTTGACCAGCATATGCTTCTTTCCCTAATTGCGCCAAGACACTTGGTCATTGGTGGGGCGAAGGAGGACTTTTGGGCAGATAATGACGGACAATTTTTATCCTGTCATCTTGCATCATACGCTTGGGAGCTTTATGGCAAAAAGGGGTTAGTGGCAGATAACAAATTGCCAAAAGAAAACGACTTTTTCCTTGACGGATGCGTTGGCTTTTATTTAAGACCCTTAGAGCATTTTCTTTCTCGTTATGACTGGAATGTTTATATGAAAAAATTCAAGGAGATTATAAATAATGATACTAAAGAATAAAATCGCTGTTGTTAGTGGCGCTGGTGGGGTTTTGTGCTCCTCATTTGCTAAGTGCTTAGCCGAAAATGGTGCAACTGTCATTTTGCTTGATATAAATTTAGATAGCGCTGAGGCGGTTGCTAAGGAAATAAGAAACGATGGTGGTCTTGCCTACGCGTTTAAGTGTGACGTTTTAGACAAAGCATCTATTGAAAGTGTGCACACTGAGGTTTTAGAAAAATACGGCAAGTGCGACATTTTAATAAACGGTGCGGGTGGGAACAGCCCACGTGCGACATTATCACACGAATATTATGAGGAAAACGACGAAAATCGCGACGATATTAAGACATTTTTTAATCTAGATAAGAACGATTTCGGCTTTGTTTTTGACCTCAATTTGGTTGGTACTCTTTTGCCAACACAGGTCTTCTCTCCTGATATGATTGGTCGCGATGGAGTTATTATTAACGTTTCCTCTATGAACGCGTTTAGACCCCTTACAAAAATCCCTGCATACAGTGCAGCAAAGAGTGGTGTTTCAAACCTAACACAGTGGCTTGCAGTTCATTTTGCTAGTGCAAATATTAGAGTTAACGCAATCGCCCCTGGATTTTTTGTAACAAAGCAAAACGAAAAGCTATTATTTAACGAAAATGGTGAGCCAACACCTCGTACAGATAAAATCTTACGCGCTACCCCTATGGGTCGCTTTGGTAAGGCAAGCGAGCTTCTCGGCACTCTTATGTATTTAGTTGACAACGAAAAATCAAGCTTTGTAACAGGCATTGTTATTCCTGTTGACGGTGGTTTTTCTGCTTATTCGGGGGTATAAAATGAGACTTTGTGCTTTTGCTGACGAAGCAAGTAACGATTTTAGTGGGCAAATAGATGCCCTTTTAAGAAATAAAATAAAGCTCCTTGAAATTAGAGGAGTTGACGGGGAAAACATTAAAGATATTTCCCACGCAAAAATTGAAAAAATAAAGAATGAGCTTGACAAAAACGGACTTAAGGTTTGGTCCCTTGGCTCACCTATGGGTAAAAACGACCCGGAAAATAATTTTGATGCTCAACTAAAGGATTTTGAGCACCTAATGGAGAGTGCACAAATTTTAGGCTGTACAAGAATTAGACTTTTTAGCTTCTTTACAAGAGATGAAAAATTAGCTCTTGACCGACTTGAAAAATTTTTAAAGGTAACGCCATCTGGTATTGTTCTCTGCCACGAGAATGAAAAGGGGATTTTTGGTGATACCTGGCAAAATTGCGAAAAAATTCACAAGGCACTCCCTGAAATAAAATCAGTTTTTGACCCTGCTAACTTTGTTCAATGTGAGGTTGACACAAAAGAGGCGTGGGAAAAATTAAACAGCTATGTTGACTATATGCATATCAAGGACGCGTTAAAGAGTAAGCAGGTTGTTCCTTGCGGTATGGGGGATGGCAACCTTGAATACCTTTTAGGCGAGTACGCAAAAAAAGGTGGCGAGGTATTAACCCTTGAGCCACACTTAATGGAGTTCTATGGTCTTAGGGACCTTGAAAATGGCGAAAGCTTATCACTAACTCCTGTATATACCGACACAAATGTTGCGTTTGATGCTGGTGTTTCTGCCCTTAAATCAACGCTTGATAAATTAAATTTAAAATATTGAGGTAATTATGGAAATCGGAGCACAATTTTATACTTTAAGAGATAAATGCACCAATATTAAGGATTTTAGCGAAACTCTTGCTCGCGTTGCCGACATTGGCTTTAAAGAGGTGCAAATTTCTGGTGTTTGCCAATATGACCCTGAATGGCTAAGAGACGAATTAAAGAAAAACGGACTCAAATGCGTTTTAACACACTGGGGTGCTGAGGACGTAAGAGATAACACCCTTGAGGTTATTAAAAAGCACAAGATTTTTGGCTGCGACAACATCGGTATTGGTGTTATGCCAGGTTGGGTTAGCTGGGAAAACTATGTTGCATTTGCACGTGATTTTAAAGAGCCCGCTAAGCTAATCAAGGAAAATGGCGCAAAATTCTTCTATCATAACCACGCATTTGAATTTAGCCGCTGTCCTGATGGCGAATATTACTTTGATAAGATTTTAAATGCGTTCACTCCTGACGAATTAAGCATTACTCTTGATACATATTGGGCTGCTCTTGCTGGAATGGAGCTTTCTGATTTAATTCCAAGACTAAAAGGACGTCTTGAGTGTGTACACCTAAAGGATTTGGCGGTTGTTGACAATGCGCCATCTATGGCTGTTGTTGGCGAGGGTAATATCAATTTTGAAAAGCTACTTCCTCTTTTTGAGGCGGCAGGTACAAAGCACCTTTTAATTGAGCAGGACGACACACATGGTGAGTGTCCATTTGACTGCTTAAAGAAAAGCTATAAAAACTTGAAAGCGATGGGACTATAATATGGAAAAAATTAAACTTGGTATACTTGGCTTTGGTAACATTGGCAAGGTTCATACAGATAATATCGTGGGTGGTAAATGCCCACAGGTTGAATTAGTGGCTGTTTGCGATTTAAAGGAAGCAAGACTTGAAGAGGCTAAGGAAAAGGCGCCAAACATTGCCACATTTACCGATGCTGAAGAAATGATAAAGAGTGGCAAAATTGACTCTATTTTAATTTGTGTGCCACACTACGACCACCCAAAATTTGCAATTATGGCTATGCAAAATGGCATTCATACTCTCGTTGAAAAGCCTGCCGGAGTTTACACAAAGCAGGTTAAGGAAATGAACGAGATTGCCAAAAAATGCGATGTTGTTTTCGGTCTTATGATGAACCAAAGAACAAACTGCATTTACCGTAAAATGCGCGAAATTGTAAAGAGTGGAGAGCTTGGAGAGATTAAGCGTACAAACCTAATTATTACCGACTGGTATCGTCCACAGATTTACTACGATTCAGGTGACTGGCGTGCTACTTGGTCTGGCGAGGGTGGTGGAGTTTTGCTCAACCAATGCCCACACAACCTTGACCTTTGGCAATGGATTTGTGGTATGCCAACTAAGATTGAGGCTAAATTGCACTATGGAAAGTGGCACAATATTGAGGTTGAGGACGACGTTAGCGCTTACTGTGAATACGCAAATGGTGCAACCGGCGTTTTTGTAACCACAACTGGAGATACCCCAGGTACAAACCGTTTCGAAATTACATTTGAAAAGGGCAAATTAATTGCCGAAAACAACAAGCTCACAATGTGGAAAAACGAAATGAGTGAGCCAGAGTTTTCTCGCGTAAATGACAACCCATTCGCTCGTCCTGCTTTTGAGGAGAGCGAGGTTGAAACAGATGGTGAAAATCCACAGCACGCAGGAGTTTTAAACGCATTTGCTGATGCTATTTTAAATGGTGGCGAGCTAGTTGCGCGTGGTGAAGAGGGCATAAATGGTCTAACCATTTCAAACGCAATGCACCTTTCCTCTTGGCTTGGCAAGGAAATTATCTTGTCCGAGTTTGACGACGAATTATTCTACGAGGAATTATCAAAGAGAATCAAAACCTCAAAAAGAAAAACTGAGGTTAAAGAGGTTGGCACAGTTGATATGAATGCATCATTTGTAAAGGACCATTATCATACAAAGTAGAGGGCACAACAAAAGGCATAGAGTGAAAAACATAAAGGGCACATCGTCAAAGGTGTGCCCTTTTAATCCCTCAGTCAGCAAAGCTGATGCCCCTTGGCAGGGCGCAAACCTTTTGTCGCATAGCGACATTTCCCTTAGTAAGGAAATCACCCTTTACAAAGGAGCCTTCTTAGTTCAGTCCAAATGAAAACAGGGTGAGCAAATTGCTCACCCTGTGTCTTTTTTAGAATCCTATTTCTTTAAAAATAAATGCTAAATTATTAGCCAAAAGCTCACATCCATATGCGTTTGGATGAATTTTGTCGTGATAGCATTCGTGTACGTGTGGTACTAAATCAAATCCGTCGATTACTGTTATGTTTTCGTATTTTAAGGCTTCATTTGTGGCAACCTCACGACACCATAAAAATCTATCCCAAATAACATCGTTATCGCGCCAAAGAGGAGAAATGTATATAATTTCCTTATCTCCCCATAGCTCGTTTAGCTTTTTAAAGAAGTCTTTTACCTCGTTTTCATAGTCGTAGATGTCAACAGCCTCGTAGTAGTTTGTACCGAGAGAAACTATGATTTTATCAGGCTCGTATTCGCCCTTGTAAAGAACACAATCCTTGAATGGCAAGCCACCTATTCCCTGCGCTACTATATTATAGCCTGTTTTTCTTTGAAGCACATTTGCATATGATGCGCCAGACATAAATGTGCCATAGCCTTGGGTAATTGAGTCGCCAATAATTAAGACCTTTTGTCCCTTGTCCTTAACTGACTTATATGCGCCATTTATATTGAAGTTTTTAATACCTATATGGCAATCAGTTGGTAAATAGATTTGTACTAGCTTCCAGCCTTCTCGAACATTATAAATGGCTCTATCAAAGTTGAACTTTTTAACCTTGTGAACGCAGTTTAAAACGCCATCAACATAGAGGTCAAATGTGTTATCAGATGAGGAAAAATCGGTTGCATAATAGTCGAGTCGAATTTCGGTGGCATCAGTAAGCAGCTCAATTCTTGTGCCTGAGCTAAACTGTGAGCGCCAGTGCCAGCCCTTATCTGCTTGTCTAAACTGTTCAATTTGCGCCTCCTCATATTTAAGTGGGCAAAGGTATGCGCCCTCTTCTCTAATTGTAAGTGCTCCCTTTATAAACTTCTTTAAGGTCTTTTTTGATGCTTTCATTTTTGACTCCTTAGAATATCTTTAATACGCTTTCTGTTGCTTTACGCTCTGGTCTTTGTGGGTCAATATCGCGTCTGCCAACTGCAATTACTACAACAATGTCCTCATCGCTTGGCACATCTAAAAGCTGACGCAAGCTTGGCTCATCAAAAAGCCCCATAATAAGGGTTGAATAGCCGATTGAATGTGCATAGAGAATCATATTTTCAACAGCTAAGCCGTTGTCAAAGCACTCGTATCCGTTTCCAAGGTGACTGAAATATTCGCCGTTTGAGTTACAGCCACTGCGTCCTTTTTTTACTGTTGTTACAATGTAAGCGCCAACTCCCTCTGTTCTTTCTGCGTTAAAGTCTGGTAAGCAAGCGCGAACTGATTCTATTCCCTCTTCTGTTATTGCTGCATAATATCTTGGAGTTTGTGAGTTTTTCCACGATGGCGCGTATTGTCCCGCCTTTACCATTGATTCAATAACCTCACGCTCAATTTTTTCATATGCATACTTTCTTACACTGCGTCTGCACTTAATACATTCTTTGATTTCCATAAATTACCTCTAAATTTTAGTATATATTAATTTTAGCATTATTTTATAAATATTTCAACCAATTATTTAAATTTAGAGGAACAAGAGTAGGCGTAGAAAGTGCGAGAAAAGGAACGTCGGCGTACTGGTGTACGACAGAGCCTTTTATCGCGATTAGAAAAGCACCTAAAAAGAAAACAGGCAAAAGCCTGTTTTCTACATAATTATCATATGAAAACCACGGATAAAATCCCTCCGCACAAGGCGTACTCACCAAAGGGCACCTTTTCAAAGGAGGCATTTGTGCTTTTCGTTCTATGCCTGCTATTGTGTCCTCTAGTTATGCTCTTAGTGTGATACCAAGCTCTTTCTCAAGATTCTTAAGAATCTTCTTAACAGCAGTATCTGCTTCCTCGTCGTTAAGGGTTCTGTCGGCAGCACGTAAGGAAACTGAGAATGAAACGCTCTTTTTACCCTCGCCTACTTGTGCGCCGCGATAGATATCGAATAGCTTAACGTCTTCAAGAAGCTTAACGCCTGACTTTTTGATTGTGTCTTCGATTGTACCAACCTCAAGTGCTTCCTCGCAAACAAATGAGAAGTCACGTGTTAGTGCTGGGAACTTTGGAAGTGGCTTATACTTTGCTTCGCTTTCTGCGTTTTCAAGCATAGCTTCAAAATCAAGGCTTGCTACATATACTCTCTTTGTGAATGAGTAGTTTGCTGCAACTGATGGGTGTATTTCACCAAATACGCCGAGGCATACGCCATTTTCAAGATAAATTTCTGCACATCTGCCTGGGTGGAAGGTTGGGTTATCAGTCTTTGCCTTAACTTTGTAGTTTTTAACTCCACAAGCGCCAAATAGTCCCTCAATTACGCCCTTTAGGTCATAGAAATCAACTCCGCCATACATACCGAGAACAACCTCTTTTGGTTCCTTTGGAAGATTGTTTTTATCTTCGTCAGGAATATAGATTGTTGCAACCTCGTAAAGCATAGCCTCCTCATTCTTTAGGTTGTGGTTCTTATTTAGAACCTCAAGCATAGATGGGATTGAGGTTGTACGCATTA
>JAZNFR010000142.1:0-1665 GCA_045576055.1 Eubacteriales bacterium | reverse complement strand
GAGGCTGCCTCTATTTTTATTTGTAGACATTAGCACCTCCAAAGATTGGTTATCAATGTCATTTATCTTTTTATACAATCTCTTATCTCTAATCTTGTGGGCTAAAAGATAATTGTGTAAGTTTAGGTGCTTTGCGATGCTTTTGTACAGATATTCTTCATTGTTTTGCCAGTAGCTTTGATATTGAGCTAGCAAACCCTTAGCTTCATTTTGCTCCTTTTGTAATATTTCTAATAATTGAGGAAGTTGTTTTCTCCTTTGGTTGCATTGTGCACAAACTTCATCTTTTGCTTTCTGTTTTTTGCATTTACGTTCTTGCTTTTTAATCTGCGCAAGGTGGTCTTCGATTTCTGCTATATACTTATCAGTAAGGCTGTCTTTTTCGTCTATAGCATCTGACAATTTACTGGTGGCTCTGAAATAATCTAGTAATATATTGCTTATTTCATCTTTGTATTCGCACAATCGAACATGTAGGGCATGATATTGTTCTTGACGTTTTGCTTCTTTAACATCATACCTTTTGAATAAAAACTCTATTAATTTCCATATCGCACCACTACCAATGAGATACAATATAGCTGGCCCCCATTTCTCCATTATTTTACTCTCCATTTAATTGTAAACAACTCTGTTTGCTCAATTTTCTGTTCGAGCATACGCTCTACCTTGGTGAGCAGGGTCTCCTTGCGGGCATCTACCTCGTCTTGTGCCTCGTACAAGTTCTGGCGTTTCTCTGCACGCTTATTTTCCAGGTCTTTGATAATACGATGCTCAGCAACCTTCTCTGCCAAGTGCGCAAGTTTCTTGGCATTGCTCTTGCGCAACTTAATCTCTGCATCGAGGTCTTTAATCTCTCGCTCCAGGGCGACCTTCATATCGCCAGCCCAGGTGTCGAGTTTATCCATCTCCTCCTCAAAGAACACTTCGTTGCGAAGTGAGCTTTGGGACATAACCTCACCCCTCAATACCTCCACTCGTTTTGCAAGCTTCTCTGTAATAGTTGCTGGGGCACTTACACCACCAACAACCTCAGCTGGTTGAAGCAGCATACGCTCAACAACATCTGAAAAGACCTCCTCACCATCATCTGTATAGCACGAAAGCAACAGATGGTCCTCCTGCTCAAAGGAGTCAATTGATACCTTCTCAACACGCATCCAACCACTCTTACCAACCAGCTCTTCCAGTAATGCTGTCTTACCCTCGCTACTTGAATAGTCAAAGACAACCTCCTGGCATGGTGTGTCAGCGTTGAGGTAATCACCAATGATAGCTTGAGCCAGCGGGCTACCAACACGGAAAGGTTGGGCATTATCTGGAAGCTCCACGCTACTCTTTGTCTCTCGCTCTGATGTCATAAAGTAATTGCCATCGAAGAGAGAGCCATTATTCAGTGTGAAGCGATAGTGTTCCTTGTCAAACTCGGCATCGTTGCGCAGGGCATACATGGCCAACATCCACAATCTTTTCTCAAAGAGGTCGAGGTTATTTAAGCTCTGGGCCAGATTGAAACGCAGCTTCTCTTGGACTGACTCGTCGAAGTTTTCAAGCAGGGTACTAGGAGCCTTTATCAGCTTATCTGAAATCTCGGCTTGCAACTCTGCCTGGAGTGTATCAAATGCTTCCTCAATCTCAGCAGTAGTACGACACTCATTGTATATC
>JAZNFR010000141.1:0-3689 GCA_045576055.1 Eubacteriales bacterium | reverse complement strand
TAATGGACAGTGTAGTGAAATAATATCACTTTTCTTGAAAAGCTCGTCTAGGGATGTATATTCAATATTTAAAGAGCTGTTTGGATATTTATCATATGCAAGTATTTTCATTCTAAATCCCTTGCAAATATCGGCAAAAACACGCCCAATCTTACCAGTACCAATTATACCTACGGTTTTTCCATATAAGTCAAAGCCAACAAGCCCGTTTAGACTGAAATTAAAGCTTTTTGTTCTAACATATGCCTTGTGGGTATTTCTAACAGCTGTTAAAAGAAGGGCCATTGTGTGCTCAGCTACTGCATAAGGCGAGTAGGCAGGAACGCGCACAACGGAGATTTTTCCCTTTGCATAGCTAATATCTACATTGTTGTAGCCAGCGCAACGCAAGGCAATTAATTTAACACCATATTCGCATAAAGCATCAATGACGTTTCTGTTAATAGAGTCATTAACAAAAACACATACAGCATCAAACCCTTTAGCAAGAGAAGCTGTGTCTTCGTTTAGCTTTGTCTCGAAAAATTTCATTTTCAAATTATTATTTGAAAAACCTTTAAAAACATCCTCATCATATGGCTTCGAGTCAAAAAAAGCAATCTTCATAATACCTTCCTTAAGTTGAATTTTTATTAGTTTAACCAAAAATCAAGAATGATTACAAAAACATTATAAAACAAACATCTAAAATTTACAAGATTTTGCTACAAAAATTTACTAAATAGTATATTATTTAACCTTAATACTATTGACATTCCTACGCGCACGTGATAAAATATTAAACGGTGAGGTTTTTGCAACTGACGGATATGCGATTAACGCAATGGGAGCAAAAACAAAGTTTGTCGACCGTCTGGGCAGTCCTACCATAGTGGGGTAGACTGTCCTCATTTTTGTTTTAAGGAGATTATTATGAAAAAAGTTGCGATTTTAATGGGTAGCGATAGCGACCTTCCAATTGTTGAAAAGGGCATTAATGTTTTGAAGGAATACGAGGTTCCTTTTGAGGTTCACGTATATTCAGCACATAGAACTCCAGTTCAAACTGCAGAGTTTGTTAAAAATGCAAAGGAAAATGGATTTGGCGTTATTATCGCAGCTGCTGGTATGGCTGCTCATTTGGCAGGCGCAGTTGCGGCGAACACAGTATTACCAGTTATCGGTATTCCTGTTTCCTGTAAAAACACTGGTGGTGTTGATGCACTATGGGCAACAGTTCAAATGCCAAGTGGTATTCCTGTTGCAACAGTTGCTATTGACGGTGCAGCAAATGCAGCACTTTTAGCGGTTGAAATGCTTGCTTTATCAGACGACAATCTTTATAACAAGCTTGTTGCTGCAAGAGTGGCAGGAGAAGAAAAGGTTCTTGAAAAGAACAAGGCAATTGAAGAAAAATTTAATAAATAATTTATACGCAATTTTGCAAGGAGAATAAAATGGGAGTTTTTGGTATAATCGGAAACGAAAGAACTAATGTTGCTTCTAGTGTATACTATGGTCTTTATGCTCTTCAGCACAGAGGACAAGAAAGCTGTGGAATATCAGTCAATGACGATGGTATTATCCACACATACAAGGATACAGGCTTGGTAAATGATGTCTTTACAAGTCAAAAGCTTGAATCATTAGGAAAGGGCTCGATGGCTATTGGTCACGTGCGTTATGGCACTATGGGCACAAAAGGACGTGTCAATGCTGAGCCGCTTGTTGTTAATCACACGAAAGGACATTTGGCTATTGCAACTAATGGAAGACTTGTAAATGGTTCGGTTCTTAAGCAAGAGCTTGAGCTTAAGGGAATGATATTCCATACATCAAGTGATGCTGAAATTGTTTCCTACGTTGTAATTCAAGAACGCTTAAATTCAGTATCGATTGAGGAAGCTGTAAATAAGGCAATGGATAAATTAAAGGGTGGCTTCTGTATGCTGCTTATGTCACCTAAAAAGATTATTGCTGTAAGAGATGAGCAAGGCTTCCATCCTCTTTGCTATGGTAAGCGTGAAAACGGAGAATATGTAATCGCTAGCGAAAGCTGCGCGCTTGATTCAGTCGGTGCTACATTTATTAGAGAGCTTGAGCCAGGAGAAATACTTGTTTTTTCAAAGGATGGTATCAAATCAATAAAAGACCATTGTAACAAAAAGCCGGAATCTCTTTGTGTATTTGAATATGTATATACCGCACGTCCAGACTCCGATATTTCAGGATGCTCGGTGCACGCAGCAAGGAAAAAAGCTGGTGCATATCTTTCAACTGTTAAGCCTGTTGAAGCAGATGTAGTTGTAGGCGTTCCTGATTCAGGACTTGATGCAGCACTTGGATATGCAGAAGCCTCAGGTATTCCTTATGGAATAGGCTTGCTAAAAAATAAATACATAGGCAGAACATTTATCGCACCAGGTCAAGACGTAAGAGAAGACAAGGTTAGAATAAAGCTTAATCCTGTAAAAGAAACAGTTAATGGAAAAAGAGTTGTTTTGGTTGACGACTCAATTGTACGTGGTACTACTTGCGCAAGAATTGTCAAGCTACTAAGAAATGCAGGAGCAACTGAGGTTCATCTTCGCTCTTCCGCTCCACCATTTATAAATCCTTGTTATTATGGAACTGATATTGATTCAAAAGAGAATTTGATAGCTTGTCTTCATACTGAGGATGAAATTGCGAAAATTGTTGGTGTTGATTCACTTGCGTACTTAAATCTTGATGATGTTACAAAAATTGGCGCAAGTGGAAAGTGCACAGGCTACTGTACAGCTTGCTTTGATGGTAACTACCCAACAGAAACACCCAAAATGATTATTAATAAATACGAAAATAAACTGTCAGAAAGTGAGAAATAAGAAATGAAAAATTCCAGATCTGAAAGCTATGCAGCAGCAGGCGTTGATATTACAGCGGGCTATAAGGCTGTTGAGCTTATGAAAAAACACATTGCACGCACTAAAAATGAAGGTTGCGTTGACGACGTTGGAGGCTTTGGTGGTTGCTTTGGTCTACCTATTGCAGGAATGGAAGAGCCTGTTCTTGTTTCCGGTACTGACGGTTGTGGCACAAAGGTAAAGATGGCTATCCTTATGGACAAGCACGATACTATTGGTATTGATGCTGTGGCTATGTGTGTTAATGATATTATTTGCTGCGGTGCAAAGCCATTATTCTTCCTTGACTATATTGCTTGTGGTAAAAACATTCCAGAAAAGATTGCTGATATCGTTGGTGGTGTTGCTGAGGGATGCGTTCAATCAGGTGCTGCTCTTATTGGTGGTGAGACTGCTGAGCATCCTGGTATGATGCCGGTAGAGGAATATGACCTAGCTGGCTTTGCTGTTGGCATAGTTGACAAGAAGAAAATTCTTGATAACACAAAGATGGCAGAGGGTGACGTTGTAATTGCTCTTGCATCAAGTGGCGTTCATTCTAATGGATTTTCACTTTGCCGTAAGGTATTTGATATTGATAACAATCCAGATTCACTCTATGTTCCTTGTGAGGCACTTGGTGGTGCTTCAATAGCAGAAACACTACTTACTCCAACCAAGATTTATGTAAAATCCGTTTTTGCTTTGCTTGAAAAGGTTAATGTTAAGGGCATTTCACATATCACAGGTGGAGGCTTCTACGAGAATATTCCAAGATCTATTCCAAAGGGCCTTTCCGCAAAGGTAGAAAAGTCTGCTGTTAAG
>JAZNFR010000140.1:0-2661 GCA_045576055.1 Eubacteriales bacterium | reverse complement strand
TTTAGTATTTAAGGAGGGATTGAATGTTTAAAAACTTCAAAAACGGTGATAAAATTTGGAAAGCCGCGTTAGCTGCTTTAGTTGTCGGCATTACTCTTATCCTTTTCATTTTTGCTTTATTTAATATAAATTCAATCTCGGCCTTTTTCCGTGGTGTCATCGGTGCAATGGCAGCTTTTATTTATGGATTTGCACTTGCCTTTGTATGTAATCCAATTTGTAAAATATTCCATAAATACGTTTTTAATATCGTTGAAAAAAATAGACCGCATCCAGAAATTCGCAAACTTCTTTCAATTTTATCAACCTACATTCTTTTTGGTTCAATCATTGCTATTGCACTATTTGTTATTTTGCCAGACGTTATTGATAATTTCACTAATCTTTCTCAAAACATCGGCACATATGTTCAAGATTTGCTTGACTATGCCGAGAAATTTTTGCTCAAGGTCGGTGTTGAAAACCCCAAAACAACTATCAATGAGCTTCTCAATAAGTTCTTAGATCTTGATGTTCAAGCTAATGCTGAAAGTGCAGAAATTTTAAATGGGCTTTTCACACTTTTAATCAGCAAGGCTTCTGCTCTTATTTTCTCTGTTGCTAGCCATGCAATGAATATTCTTATCGGCTTCATTTTGTCAATTTATTTTCTCCTATATAAGGATTCCTTGCTCGTTAGATTGAAGCGTTTTCTTTGTGCTTTTCTTCCTGAGCCTGCATATAAAAGGGTTGTTCACTTTGGAAAATACACAAACAATACTATTGGTAGATATTTAACTGGTACATTGTGTGATGCTGTTTTGGTTGGCTGTGTTGTTACTCTTATATTAACACTTTTCCATTTTGAATATGCCGCGCTTATAGGTATGATTTGTGGCATTACAAACGTAATTCCGTTTTTTGGTCCTTTCCTTGGTGCAATTCCTTCAGGTGTTCTTATTTTCTTGCAGACTCCTGGAGATATTAATGAAAAATTCTGGCGTGTTGTTGCCTTTGCTGTAATCATTCTTATCGTTCAACAAATTGATGGCAACATAATAGCACCACACATCTTAGGCGAATCAACAGGCTTAACACCTATTGGAATTATCGCTGCTGTTACATTGTGCTCACATTTATTTGGATTTATTGGAATGCTTATTGGTGTTCCTCTTGTTGCTGTTATTTCCTATATCGGCTCTTGTCTTATCGAATGGCGACTTAGAAAGAAAAATCTACCGACACAAATCGAAGTTTATCAGCTTGGTGTCGACATGTATAATGGCGACTTCTCCAACCTATATGACGAAAACAATTTAACACAAGAAATTGATGTAAGAAAGCTTGACCGTCTACGTAAAAAGACTAAAACCGAGGAGCCAAAGCCTGCACCAAACAAGATAAAAATTGAGCATCCTACCGAAGTTACTCTCCAAGATCTCGAAGCTGTTATTGATGATGACGACGATGACCAGCTTGAGGACTCTGGCGAAACAAAAAAAATTGACGACTCAGAAATGAATAATATTTAATATGATTAAGGTATGTTTTTGCATACCTTTTTCTTTTTTTACAAATACTACTTTAAAATATTTAAGGAGTATTTATGAAAAGCATAGAAAAAATAACTGCACGAGAAATAATAGACTCTCGTGGAATGCCAACAGTCGAAGCAACTGTTATATTATCGAACGGAATCAAGGGCACATCATCAGTGCCATCAGGAGCGTCCTGTGGCTCATATGAAGCGCACGAAAAGCGAGACGGGGACGAGAAAAGGTATTTCGGCAAAGGCGTTTTAGATGCGGTAGATTCAGTCAAGAACGACATTTCGAGCAATTTTGCAGGCTCAAGCCTTTGTCAACGAGGATTAGATAACGCATTAATTAAGCTAGATGGCACAAAAAACAAAAAGAATCTAGGAGCGAATGCTGTTTTATCTGTGTCACTTTCAAACGCTAAAGCTAGAGCAAATGAGCTTTGTCTGCCATTATATAGATATATTGGTGGAATATTTGCATCTAAAATGCCTATACCAATGATGAATATTTTAAATGGTGGAGCACACGCAGAAAATAACCTTGATATTCAAGAATTTATGATTGTTCCCACAGGCTTTGATTCTTTTGACAAAGCCTTGCAAGCTGGATGTGAAATATACAGAGAGCTAAAGAAAATACTTCACAAAAAGGGGTACGCAACTGGCGTTGGTGACGAGGGTGGATTTGCGCCTAATTTACAGTCGGAGGAGGAAGCAATTGAGCTTATAATAGAAGCTATAAATTCATCAAATTACGACACGTCCTCGATCAAAATTGCTTTAGATGTTGCTTCTAGTGAATGGTATAATGGTACATCCTACACGCTCCCAAAATCAAACAAATCATACACTGCCGAGGAGCTAATTGATTATTTTAGGACACTAATTTCTAAATATCCAATTATTTCTATTGAGGATCCACTAGCTGAAACCGATTATTTTGGTTGGAAAAAGTTAACTAAAGAGCTCGGAGATAAGGTCATGCTTGTTGGTGATGATTTGTTTGTAACAAATAGTAAACGCCTTTCGAAGGGGATCAATGATAAAATGGCTAACTCCATTTTAATTAAGCCGAATCAAGTAGGAACACTGACAGAAACCTTAGATGTTATTGAGCTAGCTCGCGAAGCGGGGTATAACAC
>JAZNFR010000139.1:0-7273 GCA_045576055.1 Eubacteriales bacterium | reverse complement strand
CTATAATCGTGGCTTTCATTCGTTGCCAGGTTGTTTACGTAGACCCAGAGGGTGACTACGAAATTGGCTATGAGAAAAAGGGATGGCTCTCAAAGGTGGTTGTTCGTCCTGCAAGTAAAGAGGGTAAGGTTTTCGTTGGTTGGAGCCTTGATCCAAATGGTAATAACATAGTTACCGAGCCTGAGTTCCTTCTTACTCACACAGTTGTTCTCTATGCAGTTTGGGCAGACGAAGAGGATGTTTTGGACGCTAAAAAGCAAGCTGAGGGTGTGTTCGCTCAATTCAACTTTATGGATGCAAATGGCGAAGACATTTTAAAGACCGAAAGCACAAGATTCAACTGCGTTCTTCCTGAAAACCAAGACATTCCTGTTAAGGTTGACGGTTGGTGCTTCGAAAAGGGTGGTTACACCGTTCTTGAGGGCGAGGACGTAAGCGCTGTATTTGCTATTAACCTCTATCCAATATTTAACGAAGAGGCTGAGCCAAGCAACAAGAAATTAAATAAAACCGCTGTTGTTGAGCTTCTCTTCCTTGATTCCGAGACTGACAAGTACATTTATAAGGAATCACATTACATTACACTTAATGCTCCTGAAAACTACTTAGACAACCAAGCATTTATTGGTTGGGGTGTAGAGCCAAATGGAGATGCTGTTATTGAAAAGAACAAGGTTGACTCTGTATTTACAATTCAACTCTACTCTGTCGGCAAGGCTGACGAGGATGTAGTTGAAGACGCTCCAGTAGTTGAAGATATTCAAGAGGAAATTATTGAAGAGCCAGCTCCTGTTGTTGAAGAGCCAGCTGTTGAGATTGTAGAAGAAATCCCAGCTGAAGAGCCTGCTGAAATTGCTCCAACTATCGTTCCTACTTACTTCGATAATGAAGGAAACAAGATTGAAATTAAGTACAGCCGTAGCTTTACTGCTAACCTCATTCAAAGCGAGGACACAGTTAAAGAATATTATAGCGAATTAAAGAACCACATTCTTTCTTACACAGGCGTTAAGACAAAGATTAGCTGGAAATTTGATAGCTATAATAGAGGTAGAGACCAACTCTTCAAGATTAAGCTCCGTGGTAAGACAATTTGTGTATACTGCGCACTTGACCCTGAGGAATTTGACAAATCTAAATACCACCACGATGCAATCGACGCTAAGATATTTGCTGAGGTTCCAATGCTCTTAAAAATTAAGAGTGGCTTGGGTCTACGTAAGGCAAAGGAAATTGTTGATATTACGATGGCTAAGTTTGGTATCGAGCCAAATCCAAAGGCGAAGACCGTTGACTACGTTAAGGCTTATCCTTATGCAGAAACTGATGACCTTCTCTCTCGTAAGCTTGTTAAGGCTCTCGAGGCTGATAGCTCTCTCATCGTTAAGTCCAGCAAATCAAAGGACGAGGAATAATAAAAATAAAACAGATACGCAATCGCGTATCTGTTTTTTGTTTAGTTCTTTAGTTGCGAGTAATAGTATATCGGAATAGCGCTCCATCCGTGGCAAAGGCTACCAGCACCACCAAAATCCTCTGCCCCCACCATGGTTTCCCACACGGTGTCTGCCCCTTGGTCAAGCATTATTTTATAGTTTCTTTCGATGTCCTCTAAAATAAAGGATGCATATTTTTCCTTGTCGACGGACAAAAGGGCATCATAAACG
The DNA here is from genome assembly GCA_045576055.1 of Eubacteriales bacterium. Lineage (GTDB taxonomy): Bacteria > Bacillota > Clostridia > Oscillospirales > CAG-272 > RGIG2000. The sequence goes on along the minus strand of JAZNFR010000139.1, from coordinate 5,606 downwards.
AAGCGCCTTGTGCTAAGTGAGGCTTTTATAAGTGCACCACCAGCTAAATGGGCACAAACGCCCTCTGCCTCTTCGTTTGTTAAAATACCAGCTATAACACCTATACTGTTGGTAAATTCAAGAGGCTCGTCCACGCTTTGCGTGTTTATAAACAGATTGCTTTCCTTATCAAAGAATGTTTCCTTGGTTGCTTGGGATAGTGATTTTAAATCCTTGTCGTAACCAAAATCCATCCCCGTCCTTTGACAAATTTCCTTGTATGCCTTTAGGGCAATAATAGTTAACAGGCTTATATTGGCATCTGGTGCCTTCTCCTCACTATGCCAAATGTGTCCCTCAAGATATGGCGACCAGTCGTAAAAGTTCCAGTGGTCCTTTCCCTCCAGCTTTGTTACAACTCCATTTTCGCGATTTTTTAAAAATGTATTTAAAAGCTCCTTGAGCTTAAAATCGACCTCATAAACGAGTGATTTATCACCTGAATAAATCAAATATTCTAGTGTCGCTAGAATAAAATGCAAGGAAAATGATGGTATTGTCAAATCAATACCACATGGATAGCAGATTGAAAGAAGCCCGTCATTTCTTCTATCCTTGCTCATAAGTATTAAATTAGAACGCGCATATTCGAAATTTCCGCCCTCAAAGGCATAATAGCCACACATCATTTGGTTGCGCGAGTCGAATGCATATAAGCATCCCTCACGCCACGGACAGTCAACATAATGCTCCTGCATACACTTTTCAAGGGTGTTAACGCAAGCATCGTATATCTGACTTTGAACGCCCGAAAGGTCGTTCTTTTTTCTTGTTACAGGCACATAATGTGGGATTATTCCTATCGACTTAATTTCAATTGGCTCGTCTGAAAAAACCTCGATATATTTTGCACCCAAGCGAAGCATATAGTTAGTAAATATATTTTCGCCCTTTTTAGCTGTGTATTTAATGCTGAAATCGTGTCCGTCGACAATTCTTCTGACCCCACCATCTAAAATATGCTCACCATACGCTACTATTATTTTTGTTTTTTCGGTTGCATTTATATTAAACGAAATAAAGCCAACATTTTCCCCACCCAAGTCATATAGAAAATGGGTATTTGTCTCGCTTTTTAAAAGTGTGGGCTTTGATAGCCTACCAACTGCGAGCTTTTTATATGGACGCTTATAAAATTCACATTTTTTATCAATAACTGTGGCAGGTAAAAAGCCATATGCCTCTCCGTTTGCCCAACCATCCTCCTTGGTTGCGTCATATTCAAAGCCGTATCCAAGCTGTGAGCTGATTTTTGGAATTTCGCCACTTTTATATGCAAGGCTCTTCCTTGCAAGAACTCTTTCGTCGCTTGATAAAATAACATCTTCGCCAGAATATATTTCGAAAATAAGACCTGGCGTTGATAAGATATAGCGTGAGCTGTTTTCGCCTTGATGCCAAACCAAAATAGCAACAGTATTTTCGCCATCCACCAAGAAATTATCTAGCTCTAATGTATCGTATATTTTATAGTGCTCATAGTCGCCATATTGGTTGGAGGCGACATAGGTGCCGTTTACAAAAAGCGTATAGTCACCATCGCAGCTTATGTTGATTTTTATGTTTTTCTTGCCGTTTAATTTGAAAAGAAACTCACCATATGCGTTTTTCTCACTATTTTGACTTATCCAAATCCATTTTGATTTTTCAAATGCTTTCATCTTCGGTGTACCTCGGTAATGATACAATTTGCGGGGTATGCTTTGTTGCAGGAAGATATTTTTCTAAAAGGTCCTTGGTGTTTACTTTAAGGCTTGATGTGTTAATGCAAGGGTGACAGCCAACGAAATCCGGCTTTAAAACATCCTCGTCAATCGCCAAATGGACAACTAAGTCCTTGTCGTTTATAAGTCCCATTATGCTAACCGAGCCTGGGGTAACATCAAGATATTTTGCCATATTCTCTTCATCGGCAAACGAAAGACGCGAGGAGCCAACAAGTGGTGAAAAATCCTTGGTTTTAAAAACCTTGTTTCCTGGCATCATTAAAAGGTAAAATTTGGTCTTTTGGCGGTTGCAAAGAAAGAGGTTTTTGCAAATTACTGTGTTTAGCTCCTTCTCTATTTTCTCACACGCCTCCATTGTGCCAGCCTCACTGTGGTCAACGCGATAATATTCAACCCCTAAGCTATCTAAAAAGTCGTAAACTCTTATTTCCTTTGGAAGTCGATTTTCTTCGTTTTTTGGTCTGCCTACATATACCTGCATTTTCTTTATTCCTTTTCTTTTGTCCCTAATTTATGACATAAGCGCTATCGACAAATTTTTCGCCACTCTATTTCTTGACTTGGCTTTTCACTTATATTAAAATATAAGTGGCTTTAAAGAAATTTGTCGCATGGGCACTACCCCGTTTGCCTTTTTTTGTCAATTTTTTTTAAATATTTTATTTTGTTGACACGCTTTGACAAATTTTTTATAAGACACGCTTTATAATTATTATAGGGTTGAAACAAAGAAAAGTCAAGCGTATTTCTTCTCCACCTTGACTTTTCTCATCGGCTATTTATTTTTACACACGTCATATATAAATAGGAAGCGAGAAATGAAAGAAATTAACGAGGTAAAAAAGGATTTAAGAGAATTAAAGCACCACGCACACGCAATAGAAAAATTAAAGATGGCGCAAAATACGCATCTTGCTCGAATCAGTATGCTTGAAAGAATGGAAAAAACCGATAAAATAAAGGAAATTATCGAGTGTGAAAGACGACACATTGAGCTTTTGCCGATATCGGAAGAAATAGAACGGGCACGATTGCTTGAAGAAAAATATATTGATGCAATTTCCACCCTTGGACCGATTGAAAAAAGCATCATAATAGACACATATATAAATGGTATTCCCTATTGGAAAATAGGCATTACGCTTGGGTATAGCGAGGAAGGAATAAGAAAGCGATTAGCTAAGGCATTAAAAGAGATTGCCTCCTATACCTCTATATCATCTTTATAATAAAAAGAGAGGCAAAAGCCTCTCTTTTTTTAGTCTAGTATGTAGCCGTAAACATTGTTACCGCTTGTGAATCTACCGAAAATGTACTTTTTAGAAGCAGATTCATTCATAACAAGCACCTTGCCATCCTTATAAACAAGCTCCTCTGACATTGGTGGGGCTGTTACCTCATCAACTAGGTCGTCCTCTGTTATGATATATAGTGGCACTGGCTTATCCATTGCGTTGTCACCATATGCATCCTTGTTTGTAAATATTCCACTTGGAATTGTTGTTTTTGCATTGATTTTATCAAAATCGTAGATGTATAGGTGTGATGGATTGATTCCCCAAGAGGTGGAGATTACAAGCTTACCATCTGCTATACAAACGCCTTGCGCTTGGCTTGTTATTGAATAAGCTGCGCTTGGTGCTTTCGCAATGCCAAAGTTTGCTATATTTGTACTATCAAGGTCAAATGCGAGCATAAGTGCAGTATTTGATTCACCCATTATAAAGTCGTCTGGGGATTTATACTTTTCGTGTCCATCCTTATGGAAATTGCCCGTATAAAGCTTTCCATCGTGAATGTAACAGAATGCAGGGTTAAGGTAAACATATACTGAGCCTACCATTTTTGTGTTTTCCTTAGAGTTATCAAGAAGCTCTGCTAGTGGGAAAACGTTCAAGCAACCCTTGCCGTCATCATCATTTGTTATGTAAGCATAGCCACCATTGTGGACAATTCCACCAGCGTGACCTGTATAGGTCTTTCCATCCTCTGTTAGAAGCTTTGTGTGGTTAAGGATTTTGCCGTCCTTGTCTAGAACATAAACGCGAGAGGATGTTCCATCCTTCATATATCCCGATACTAGGAATCTATCATCATCCTTTGTGGACTTATCGCCCTCGTAGAAGTCGAAGCCCTGTTGAATAAAGCCATCATTGATTCCTGGAACCTTAAATTCAGTTTCCACATTTGAGAAGAAACCTGCAAAAAGAATTCTTTCTCCAACCTTTACAACTGAAAGAAGTATAACCACTGCAAGCACGAGTGATATTAAAATTATAAGTGATATCTTTAATGCCTTGTTTTTCATACGTTCTCCTTTGATTTGTCTATTTCACTTGCCTTAATGTTTTTCTTTGCTACTGATAGCATAAGCTTAATTCTATTTAGCTGGTTAACCTCGGATGCGCCTGGGTCGTAGTCAACAGCAACAATGTTTGCACCTGGGTGCTCTGTGCGTATGCGCTTAATAACGCCCTTTCCAACAACGTGGTTAGGCAAGCACGCAAATGGCTGAATGCATACAATATTTGGGGCGCCACCTTCGATAAGCTCAAGCATTTCACCTGCTAAGAACCATCCCTCACCATACTGGTTTCCAATGGACAAGAAAGGCTTTGCCTTTTTGGCAACCTTTTTAATATTTAGAGGTGCATCAAAGCGCTTACTTTTCTTTAGTGCCTTTGTGGCTGGAGCACGCAATTTTTCAATAGCGCCAACACCCACCTTTGAGATTAGAAGGCTTGTTGCCTTAAAGCCAAAGAATTTATGCTTATACTCTGAATTATACACGCAGTAGCTGAAAAAGTCAAGGAAATCAGGAACTTTTACCTCTGCCCCTTCACTTTCTAGAAGGTCAACTAGGTGGTTGTTTGCAAGAGGCATATATTTTACAAGTATTTCGCCAACCACGCCTACACGAGGCTTTATTACATCCTCATTTAGTGGCAAAGCATCAAAATCCTTAACTATGCCCTGACAAATTTTCTTATATGAGCGCTTACCTTTTTTATTTAGAAGGTTATCAATAGCGATGTTCTTCCACTTTTGCCATAGCGCCTCAGCTGAGCCCTTTTCCTTTTCATATGGGCGAGTGCGATATAGACATTTCATCATAAGGTCGCCATACACGACTGCCTTTATAGCCTTAAACAAGGCAGATAGTGGAATTTTAAAGCCCTCATTTTTCTCAAGGCCTGCCATATTAAGGGAAATTACTGGAATATACGACATACCAACCTTGTCAAGCGCACGTCTTATAAATCCAACATAGTTACTTGCACGACAGCAACCACCCGTTTGGGTCATTAAAATTGCTATTTTATGTGTGTCGTATTTACCAGAAAGAACCGCCTCCATAATTTGTCCAACCATAGTGATTGACGGGAAGCACGCATCGTTATTTACATACTTAAGTCCTATATCTATTGCGTCCTTGGTTGCATTTGAGAGTATCTCAAAATTAAATCCATAGGCCTTAAACACAGGCTCAATCAGATCGAAATGTATAGGTGACATTTGTGGTGCTATAATTGTATATTTTTCATCATACATTTTCTTTGTAAATTCGGCGCGCTGATAATTTATTGGTGCTTCATGTGGGGCTATTCCCTTCTCGCTACGCATATTCATAGCACTGATTAGGCTACGAACACGAATTCTTATTGCACCAAGGTTGTTAACCTCGTCGATTTTAAGTGCAGTATAAAGCTTGCCCGAGCCCTCCAAAATTTCAGACACTTGGTCGGTTGTAACGGCATCAATGCCACAGCCGAAGGAGTTTAGCTGAATAATTTCAAGGTTATCATACTTACGGACAAAGGCTGCCGCATTATAAAGACG
>JAZNFR010000138.1:0-2759 GCA_045576055.1 Eubacteriales bacterium | reverse complement strand
CAGAGTGAAGCACTCTTGATGTAGTTAGCAAGCTCTTCGAGCTTATCAAGATCTTCCATCTCACCGTTACCTTCAGTAATCTTTGTAAGGATTTCAAGAAGTCTTACAGTACCGATACGACAAGGAGCACACTTACCACAGGACTCGTCAACTGTGAACTCAAGGAAGAACTTTGCAAGGTCAACCATACATGTGTCCTCGTCCATAACGATAAGACCACCTGAACCCATCATTGAGCCTTGAGCGATAAGGTTATCATAGTCGATTTCAACATCGTACTTAGAAGCTGGAATACATCCACCGGAAGGACCGCCTGTTTGAGCAGCCTTGAACTTCTTACCATTAGGAATACCGCCACCGATTTCTTCAACTACTTCTCTAAGTGTTGTACCCATAGGAATTTCAACAAGACCAGTATTTGTGATCTTACCACCAAGAGCAAATACCTTTGTACCCTTGGACTTTTCTGTACCCATAGATTTGTACCAGTCAGCACCCTTGAGGATGATTTGTGGAATGTTAGCGTATGTTTCAACGTTGTTGATAATTGTTGGTTTGCCAAATAGACCCTTAACTGCTGGGAATGGTGGACGTGGACGTGGTTCACCTCTGTTACCCTCGATAGATGTGAGAAGAGCTGTTTCCTCACCACATACGAAAGCACCAGCGCCAAGTCTGATTTGCATATCAAATTCGAAGTCTGTACCGAAAATGTTCTTTCCGAGCAAGCCCTCTTTTCTTGCTGAGTCAATAGCTGCTTGAAGTCTATTTACAGCGATTGGGTACTCAGCACGAACGTAAACGTAACCTTGGTTAGCACCGATAGCATAACCAGCGATAGCCATAGCCTCGATAAGTGCGTGTGGGTCGCCCTCAAGGATTGAACGGTCCATAAATGCACCTGGGTCACCCTCGTCACCGTTACATACTACATACTTTTGACCCTTAGGTTGAGCAGCAGCGAACATCCACTTTCTACCAGTTGGGAATCCTCCGCCTCCTCTACCACGGATACCAGACTCAAGAATTGTATTGATAACGTCATCTGGTGTCATTTCTGTTACAACCTTTGCAAGTGCCATATAACCGTTTGTACCAATGTACTCATTGATGCATTCTGGGTCGATAACACCACAGTTACGGAGTGCAACACGCTTTTGCTTCTTATAGAAGGCTGTTTCGTTAAGTGAAAGGATTTCATCACCCTTTACAGTTTCGGAGTAAAGAAGGCTCTTTACTGGGTTACCGCCAACCAAGTGCTCCTTAACGATTGTTTCTGCATCCTTAATTTCGATTCTTGAATAGAATGTTCCTTCAGGATATACAATTACGATTGGACCGAGTGCGCAAAGACCAAAGCATCCTGTAAGTACAACTTGTACCTCGTCTTGAATGCCAGCCTCTTTAATAGCCTCTTCCATCTTAGCCTTGATTTGTACGCTCTTTGAGGATGTACAACCAGTACCACCACAAATTAAAACGTGCTTTTTGATGTTTCCATCAGATACTTGTGCACCAGCACTGTGTTGACGGAAATTAATTTTACCAGCATAAGCATCTCTTATAGCTGTCAATTCTGCGATATTCTTAATCATCTTCTATTTCCGTCCTTTCTTAATTATATTTGTCAAGGATACCCTTGATCATGTCAGGTGTAAGTCTACCATAAACCTCTTCGTTAACAGTAAGTACGGGAGCAAGACCGCACGCACCGATACAACGAGTAGCGTCTAGGCTGAATTTTCTGTCGTCTGAAATCTCACCATTCTTGATACCGAGCAAGGACTCGAGCTTGTCCATAAGAAGACCAGCGCCTTTTACGTAGCAAGCAGTACCAAGACATACGGAAACTGCATACTCGCCTTTTGGGTTCAAAATGAATTGAGAGTAGAATGTTGCAACTCCGTAAACCTCGGAAAGTGGAACATCCATAGAAAGTGCAATATGCTTTTGAACTTCGATTGGCAAGTATCCATAAATACCTTGTGCACCTTGAAGAACAGGCATAAGTGCGCCCTTCTCACCTTTGTGCTTTGCAATGAGTTCGTCAAGCTTTGCAAGTTGCTCAGCTGTGCCATTGAAAGCAACGGTTGTCATTTTCTTTTTCATAGGGGAACTCCTTTATGTAAAATATTATTTTTGATCAAATTTATTTTCGATGGTTTCTACTGCTTTATCAAGGAAATCATTTTCCATAAGTTCAATTATTCCCTTGTCGCAAAGTGATGCGAGCTTACCATCCATTGGAAGATTGCCAAGCAGGTCATAGCCATACTTAGAAGCAACCTTGTTTAATTTTTCTTCACCAAATATATGAATTTTCTTTCCACAATCAGGGCAAACAATGTAGCTCATATTCTCCACAATGCCGATGATTGGAATATTCATCATTTGTGCCATTTTTGTAGCCTTTTCAACTATCATTGAAACAAGGTCCTGTGGTGTTGTAACCACAACAATACCATCAATAGGTAATGATTGGAAAACTGTAAGTGGTACATCTCCTGTTCCTGGAGGCATATCAACGAACATGTAATCAACATCGTTCCAAACACAGTCTGTCCAGAATTGCTTAACTGTACCTGCAATTACAGGTCCACGCCATACAACCGGTCTTGTTTCGTCCTCGAGCAATAGGTTAACAGACATAATATCAATTCCTGTCTTTGAAGAAACAGGTAACAAATATTCGCCATTAGACATTGCCCTTTCCTTAATGCCGAAGTTCCTTGGAATTGAAGGACCTGTTATATCAGCAT
>JAZNFR010000137.1:0-1513 GCA_045576055.1 Eubacteriales bacterium | reverse complement strand
ATATAAAGGTCAAAAAGCACAAGGATAAAAGACAGTATTTAGTAATCTCAAACCACCAAACACCGTTTGACCAATTCTTTGTTAGCATGTCCTTTAAAAAGCATCTTTATTATGTAACAAACGATGATTTATTTTCTAACGGATTTGTTTCTTGGCTTATTGACTTTTTGGTTAAGCCTATTCCGATTAAGAAAGGTACAACTGACGTGAAGGCGGTTTTAGACTGTAAACGCGTTGCCAAGGAGGGTGGCTCTATCGCTATATTCCCTGAGGGGAACCGTACATACAGTGGAAAAACCGAATATATAAAGGACACTATTGCTCCTTTTGCAAAATCACTAAAATTGCCTATTGCAATTTACCATATTTGTGGTGGCTTTGGTGCCCACCCACGCTGGAGTGATAAAACAAGACGTGGCAAAATGTATTCATGTGTATCCGAGGTTATAGAATACGATGATTACAAGGATATGCCAGATGACGAATTATATAAGCTTATTTGCGAAAAGCTCTACGTTAACGAGGGCAAGCTGGACTTTGAATACTATTCAAAGAAGAGCGCTGAATATCTTGAAAGAGTTATTTACTGGTGCCCAGAATGTGGAATTAGCGAGTGGGAAAGCAAGGGCGACAAATTTAGCTGTAAAAATTGTGGTTTAACTGTTAGATATGCACCATCAAAGCAGCTTATCCCTGTTGGGCGTAAATTCCCATACGAGTTTTTAACAGAATGGTATGACGCACAATGTAAATTCATCCGTTCTCTTGATTTGAGCCCTTATTATGATACTCCTATTTTCGAGGACACAGTAAGCTACACAGAGGTTATCCCCTGTAAGGAAAAGATTTTAATAGAAGAAAATGTTAAAATCCGCGCATTTGCCGACAGGTTTGAAATTGAGCTGGAGGATAAGCGAGAAATCGTCCCCTTCTCCATTATTTCTGCATCTGGCGTGCTTGGACGCAACAAATTAAACCTCTATTATGATAAAAGAATTTTCCAAATCAAGGGTAATGAGCGCTTTAACGCAGTTAAATATATAAATATCTATTATCACAGTGTGAACATAGCGAAAGGAGATATTGAAAATGGCACTCTCGGGCTTTGATGCTTGGGGCATTGTCAACGTTGTTGCTGTTTTGCTTCTATCACTATTAGTTGCAAACATGCTCAAAAGACGAATTCCCCTACTTAAAAAATCACTAATTCCTACATCTGTTTTAGCAGGTGGCGTAATTCTTTTAATATCCTGTATTTACACTGCAATCGCAGGTGAGGGCGAGTATCTATTTGACCTTAAATTCTTCGGTTCTCCTTCTAAGGAAACCCTAGAATTGGTTGAAAAGGGGCTACTTGATAGCCACGATGTTGCTTTGACTGGATTACAGCTGCTTGAAATTATTACTTACCACGCACTTGCACTTGGCTTTATTGCAACTGCTTTTAAGCCAGTTAAGGAAAAGCTTTCAAAGAAGCGCCGTACTGAAGTGTTTAATGCAGGTGTTACAACAG
>JAZNFR010000136.1:0-8601 GCA_045576055.1 Eubacteriales bacterium | reverse complement strand
CAATTACTTTAGTTATGTCAGGCCTTATCGCATCATGCCAAGAAAGAAGAGCAGAAAAGAAAGCGCAAGAAAGCACAGCAGCTATTGAGTATTGTGTCGACGACGTACTTTAAAAAATAGGAGCAAGCAAAAAAGCTTGCTCCTATTTTTTATAAACCATAGAAACGGGAAGGTTCCCAGAGGGAACTATTTTTGTCTGACCTTTTGCTTGCAAGCAGACAACGGTCTTAGCCAAAAATGCGAACCCCATTTGTGCAAGGCACAAAGACGAGTTCTTCGTTATTTCTCATAATAAACAAAAACAACAGACCAAAAGTCTGTTGTTTTTGTTTATGGTGCGAGAAACGGGAATCGAACCCGTATGGCATAACCACACGCCCCTCAAACGTGCGCGTCTACCAATTCCGCCACTCTCGCATATAATGGTTTTTCAACCTTGCCAACATATTATACTAAAACATTTCTAGTTTGTCAATACCTTTTTACAAAATTTTTAAACTTTTTCTATGTGCGAAAAATGTTTTAAAATCAAAATGTAAAATAAAAAGACCAACGTAATAGTTGGTCATTTTTATGTAGATTAGTCAGCAAGAACTGTAACCTTGTTTGATGTGATCTCTGTAACGATGTCTACGATTGCAAGAATGAATGCAAGACCTGTTACGAAAGAAACGATTGCAACAACAAGTGTAACAATGTTCTTAGTTTCTGTGTATCTGAAGATACGATAAAGTGGGCTGAAAATACCGCCAACGAGTAAGAAAATAAGAACCTTGAGCCATTTGTTAAGACCTTCGATCTTAGCTGTGATTGTCTCGTTTGCCATGATTAACTCCTTAAAAATAAATTTTTTGGCATCTGCCGTGTGTTATTATATCACGACCTTTTTAAAAATGCAATACCCTATTTAAAAAAAGAAAATTGTCAAATCTAATATTTTGAACTTGATATTTATATTTAAGTATGATAAAATTATATAGATATAAAATATATAAAGTGTGCAAGGAGATAATATGGCAAGCTTTGTAAGTCCTGTTGAACTAAAAAAACAAAGTGAATATATTGAGAAAACAAAGCTCCTTGTAGAAGGAAAGGGTTTAAAGGCGTTTGTTTTAACTCTTGGCTGCCAACAAAACGAGGCAGACAGTGAAAAGATTATGGGTACGCTCAAAAGAATGGGCTACCAAATCACGGAGGATGAAGAGGCTGCTGATATTTTAATGGTTAACACCTGTGCAATAAGAGACCATGCTGAAAAAAGGGCACTATCAATAATTGGCAGATTTAAGCATTATAAAGCTAAAAATCCAGATATAATAATTGGTGTGTGTGGTTGTATGAGCGCACAAGAGCACCAAAGAGAAAAGCTGAAGCATTCATACCACTATGTTGATTTCACGTTTGGCACAAGCGCACTTCATCGTTTACCTGAATTCGTTTATAACGCACTAAATAAGCAGAAAAGATATTTTGATGTAGATCCAAGCACCCCCAAAATCGCAGAGGGGATTGAACCATTGCGCCAAAGCCCATATCGTGCGTGGGTTAGCATTATGTACGGCTGCAACAATTTCTGCACTTATTGTATAGTACCTTATGTAAGAGGACGCGAAAGAAGCCGTAAAATGGAAGATATCCTAGCTGAGATTAAGGATCTAGTGGCTAAGGGCTACAAAGACATTACCTTGCTCGGTCAAAACGTAAATTCTTACGGCAAGGATTTAGAAGAAAAAACTAATATAGCTAACCTCTTATCCGAAATTTCAAAGATAGAAGGCGATTTTTGGATTCATTTAATGACCTCACATCCAAAGGACGCGTCGGTTGAAATGATAGAGGCGATTAAAAGTTCTCCCAAGACAAGTGGGCATTTCCATCTTCCGCTTCAAAGTGGATCGGATGAGATTTTAACTAAAATGAATCGCCACTACAACCTTGAAAGGTACCTTTCAATTATTGAAAAATTGCGCTCAGACAATGAAAATATCACCTTGACCACAGACCTAATTGTCGGCTTCCCAGGTGAAAGCGAAAGCGACTTTAATCTAACACTTGACGTTATAAAAAAGGTTAGATATGATTCAGTCTTTAGCTTTATTTATTCCCCTAGAAAGGGGACTCCTGCGGCAGAAATGCAAAACCAAATACCAGAGGATGAAAAGCATAGAAGATACGATATTCTTTGTAATTTGCAAAATGATATTTCAAAGGAAATAAATGAGTCTTACATTGGCACCATTCAAAAGGTTTTGGTTGACGGAAAAAGCAAAAACAATGAGGGTGTATATACCTCACGCACACAAGGAAACAAAATTGTTCACTTTGAGTGCGAAAACGATTATACAGGCACATTTAAAACAGTTAAAATCACACGTGCAGACACTTTTGCCTTGTACGGTGAAATAATATAATTTAGGAGAAATAAAATGGAAATTATGGAACTTGCTGCTCAGCTCGGACAAGCAATTAAGGCTGATGCACGCGTAAAAAAGATGGAAGAAGCAAAGGTGGCATACGAAAAGGATGAACAAATCCAAAAGCTTATGCTTGAATACAATGCTCAACAAATCGCTATGGCAGAGGAATATAAGAAGGACCCAGTTGACGAAAAGATTATCGAGGCTATTGAAAACAGACTCAATCAAATCGTTGAAGAGGTTACTACAAACGCAACATTTATTGCAATTAACGAGGCTCAAGAGGCAGTTCAAGCTCTAATGACAGAGGTTAATGCAGAAATCGAATTCCAAATCACAGGCCAACGTCCTTGCTCACACGACTGCTCAAGCTGTGGCTCAGACTGCGGTCATCACCATTAATTTTTAGCCCAAATTTTGGGCAAATTCACTGATTTTAGGAGGTAAGACGGTATGACGTCTATGATGCTTCAATATCTTGAGATAAAGGAACAATACAAGGATTTTATACTGTTTTACCGTCTCGGTGACTTTTACGAGATGTTTTTTGGCGACGCAATTACAGCCTCTCGTGAGCTTGAACTCACCTTGACAGGTCGTGATTGTGGTGAGCCTGAAAGAGCGCCAATGTGTGGCGTTCCATATCATAGTGTAGAGCCATATATTGGCAAGCTCATATCAAAGGGCTACAAGGTAGCTATTTGTGAGCAAATGGAAAACCCAGCAGAAACTAAGGGTATCGTTAAGCGTGAGGTCGTAAGAGAAATTACACCTGGCACAGTTGTTGAGGCATCGCTCCTCAACGAAACAAAAAACAATTATCTCTGCTCACTTTATTTTGAAAGAGGCAGGGTTGGTCTTTCCTTTGCTGATGTTTCAACAGGAGAGATTTTAGCAACTAGCATAGATGCTGAAACAAGCAAGATTTTAAACGAGCTTGGCACATATGCACCAAAGGAAATTATCACAAATATTGACAAAGAAAACGGTAGCTTCCTTTATGATTTCGCCAAGGAAAAGCTTGGCGCACTTGTCGAATTTGAAATGGTTGATTACTATAATTACCAAAAATGCTCAGAAAGAGCAATGACTCAATTTGGCAAGGACTTTTTCCAAAAAAATATGACAGATACAAGCATTGTACTTGCAACAGGTGCAATTCTTGATTACATAATTAAAACTCAAAAAACAGATATTTCTTATATAAACGCACTTAATGTTTATAGCGAGGGACAATATCTCGAAATGGACCTCAATACTCGCCGCAATTTAGAGCTTTGCGAGTCGATGAGAAACAAAGAAAAAAGAGGCACTCTATACTGGGTTCTTGACAAAACCAAGACCTCAATGGGCGCAAGAATGCTTCGTAGCTATATTGAGCATCCACTACTCGATGTTAAAAAGATTCTTGAAAGACAGGGCGCAGTTACTGCCCTTACTCAAAACATCGTTTTAAGAGGGGAGCTTTCAAATTTACTCTCAAATGTTCTAGACCTTGAAAGACTTATGACTAAGGTTGTTTATTCAACAGCTAACGGTAAGGATTTAAAGGCTATTGCTTCAACCCTTTCGGTTATTCCTGAGGTTAAAAACCTACTTTATACCGAAAACGCACGTGAGCTCGTTAATATAAGAGAAGGGCTTGATAATTTAGAGGACGTTACATCGCTAATAAACGATGCACTTGTTGATTTGCCTCCATTCTCCGTACGTGAGGGTGGCTTTATAAGAGACGGCTATAGCGCTGAGGTTGACCACCTACGCGATATAATGACAGACGGCAAGGGCTGGATAGAAAGAATCGAAGAGGGCGAAAGAGAAAAGACAGGCATTAAGACTCTAAAGGTTGGTTATAACCGTGTGTTTGGCTACTATATAGAGGTCACAAAATCGCTTATTTCTCAGGTTCCAGAAAGATATATTAGAAAGCAAACTCTTTCAAACTGCGAAAGATACATAACCGAGGAATTAAAGGATATGGAGTCGGCAGTTCTTGGCGCAAAGGACAAGCTTTGTAGCCTTGAATATGACTTGTTTACCGAAATCAAGGATAAGGTGGCAGATGAATTAAAGCGTATTCAAAGAAGCGCAAATATGCTAGCTCGCCTTGATGTTTATCTTTCACTTAGTGAGGTTGCAGTTAAAAACTCATATGTTTGCCCAGATGTCGATTATAGCGATGTAATTGATATAAAGGACGGACGTCATCCAGTTGTTGAGCAATTTGTTAAGGACAGCTATTTTGTTCCAAACGATACTTATCTTAATACAACAACTGATAAAATGGCATTAATAACTGGTCCGAATATGGCAGGTAAATCAACATATATGCGTCAAAGCGCACTTATTGTTCTAATGGCACAAATTGGCTCTTTTGTCCCTGCAAAGAGTGCAAGAATTGGTATAGTTGATAAGCTTTTCACTCGTGTTGGCGCATCTGATGATTTAGCATCAGGTCAGTCCACATTTATGCTTGAAATGACTGAGGTTGCATATATTCTTGAAAATGCAACTAAGAAAAGCTTTATAATCTACGACGAAATCGGCAGAGGTACATCAACCTTTGATGGTATGAGCATTGCTCGTGCAATTGCTGAATATACAGCTGGCAAAAAATTAGGTGCACGTAGTATGTTTGCAACGCACTATCACGAGCTTACAGCGCTTGAGGACGAGATTGATGGCATAGTTAACTACAATATCGCCGCTAAAAAGCGTGGGGATGAAATAACATTTTTACGTAAAATCGTAAAAGGGCCAACGGACGATAGCTATGGTATCGAGGTTGCTAAGCTGGCAGGCGTTCCTAACGAGGTTGTTAAACGCGCAAAGAATGTTCTTTCAGAAATGATAGAGAATGGCGTTGTTGAGCCTAAGGTAACTAAAAAAGTGCCAGAGGCTGACCAAATAATGAGCTTTGAGGATATGGCTATATACGAGGCAGCTGACAAGATAAAAAAGCTAGACCTCAACACCATAACCCCAATCGAGGCTATGAATTTTATTTTTGAGCTTAAAAAACTATTTAATAACTAACTAATTGAAGGAGGACAAGGCAGTGGGAAAAATCAACGTGCTTGGCTTTGATGTTGCAAATTTAATAGCTGCAGGTGAGGTTGTTGACCGCCCGTCCTCAGTTGTTAAGGAGCTTCTTGAAAACGCAATCGACTCAGGAGCTACTAGCATAATTATTGAAATAAAAAAAGGTGGAAGCGCCTTTATAAGAATTACAGATAACGGCTGTGGTATTGCATATGACGACCTACCAGTGTCCATTTTAAGACACGCAACTAGTAAAATTAAGGATGCCGAGGACCTAGATTCCATAATGACTCTTGGATTTAGAGGTGAGGCTCTTGCAGCTATTTCGTCTGTTTCTAAGATGCGCATTATGTCAAAGCAAAAATCAGACGAATACGGCTCACTTCTAGAGGCACATGCGGGCACAGTTGTTAACCACATAAAAACAGGCTCACAAAATGGTACAACTGTAATAGTTGAGGACCTGTTTTATAATGTTCCTGCAAGAAAGAAATTCTTAAAGCAGGATAAAACCGAGGCGCTTGCGATTTCTGGGATTGTTGAGAAGGTGGCACTTTCTCGTCCTGATATATCATTTAGATATATAATTGATGGAGAGCTTAAGTATCTAACCGCGGGCGATGGTAGCCTTGCAAACGTAATTTATGCGATTTTAGGCAGGGACGTGTCTAAAAAGACCATAAAAGTAGAGCGTGAGGACGGTGGAATTAAGGTCGTTGGATTTATCTCAACGCCCGAGCTTAATCGTGCGAATCGTAATCTTGAAAACTTCTATATTAACTCAAGGTATGTAAAGAGCAAGACAGCAGCTGCTGCCCTTGAACAAGCATATAAATCATATATTCCTGATGGTAAATTCCCATTTTGCGTTTTAGATATTATAATTGACCCAGCCTTTGTTGATGTCAATGTACATCCTGCAAAATTGGAGGTTAAATTCTCAAGCGAAAATTTGATTTTTAACGCAGTTTACTATGCTGTTCGCACAGCATTATCAAATTCTATAAACACACCAAGCCTATATAATGAGGATAAGGTACAAAAGCCAGAATTAAGTCCATTAAACACACTTTTCCAGGTTCAAGACAAGGAAAATAATGAATACAAAGCGAAAAGAATAGCGTTTGATTCAAAGGCTAATATAGGTGTTGTTTGCCAAAATAACACACTTGATTATAGCTCTTGTGAGAAAAAAGAGCCAACCAAGATTGAAATAAAGGAAATGCCAAAGAATACATATGCCGATGAGGAGGCTTTCTCCTTGAGGTTCCCCAAAAGGGAAGACAAAAAGCAAGAAAAATCAGATGCATATGGTTTGCTTTCAATAAAAACAAGTGAACAACAAAAAATCGCCTTTGATTCAGTAGAAACACAAAAAACAGACACTCCTATAGCTGAAATTGAAAAGAATGATGAAAAATTCAGTGCACCGGTAATAGAAAAAAAGATAGTTCCCGACTATAAAATTATAGGTGAATTGTATAATTCGTATGTGATAGTGGAGCTTGGAGATATCGCATATATAATTGACAAGCACGCAGCACACGAGCGCATAATTTTCGAGGACTTAAAATCAAAAATCAGCCAAGCTGAGCCGAGCTCACAAATCTTACTTTTCCCAATAGAAGTTAAGCTAACAAAGGATGAAGAGGCGGCAGCTTGTGAATGGGCAAGCGATATAAAAAAGACGGGCTTCGGTTTCACTCTTGAAAACGATATTGCAGTAGTAACTGAGATCCCTGCTGAAATTTCACCAAGTGCAGTTGAGGACTCATTTGTTACCTTGCTTGACAAATTAGCAAGTGGCGAGGCTGATGCCCAAAACTCAAGATATCAAAAATTTGAAAAGGCACTTTATCAATGCTCGTGCAAGGCTGCAATAAAAGCGGGTAGAGTGTACGAAAAAGAGCATATAAAGTGGATTTGTGATAGGGTTTTAACCCTTGATAATATTAAGTATTGCCCACACGGAAGACCCATTGCCTTTGAAATTACAAAGCACTTTCTTGAAAAGCAATTTGAAAGGAAATAACTAATGTTTGAGGTACTAAAAAAAGAGGGAAGAGCTAGACGTGCAAGATTAGAAACAGTTCACGGCACAATTGAAACCCCTGTTTTTATGAACGTTGGTACTTGCGCCGCAATTAAGGGTGGCGTATCAACTGCTGATTTGAAGGAGCTTAAATGTCAGGTGGAGCTTTCAAACACCTACCACTTGCATCTTCGTCCAGGCGACAAGCTCATACACGACCTGGGTGGAATACACAAGTTCTTCAACTGGGATAAGCCTGTTTTAACTGACAGTGGTGGATTTCAGGTTTTCTCTCTTTCTCAATTGCGTAAAATTACCGAGGAGGGCGTAAAATTCGCCTCTCATATAGATGGCAAACGCATTTTTATGGGTCCTGAGGAATCAATGCAAATTCAATCAAACCTAGCGTCAACTATTGCTATGGCATTTGATGAGTGTATTGAAAACCCAGCTCCATATGACTACACTAAAAAGTCCTGTGACCGTACTGTTAGATGGCTTGTTAGATGCAAGGACGAAATGGCAAGACTTAATTCCTTGCCTGAAACTATAAATAAAAACCAAATGCTATTCGGCATTAACCAGGGTAGCACATATGAGGATTTACGTATCGAGCATATGAAACAAATTGCCGAGCTTGACCTTGATGGCTACGCAATAGGTGGACTTGCAGTAGGTGAATCAACTGAGGAGATGTATCGTATTATTGATATAGTTGAGCCATATATGCCAGAAAATAAGCCAAGATATCTAATGGGCGTTGGTACTCCTTGCAATATCTTAGAGGCAGTGCATCGTGGAATTGACTTTTTCGACTGCGTTATGCCGTCAAGAAACGCACGACACGGCAACCTCTTTACTTGGCACGGCAAAATGAATATAATGAACGAAAAATATCGCGACGACTCTCGTCCAATTGACGAAAACTGCGGTTGTCCTGCTTGTCGCGATTATTCACGCGCATATATAAGGCACTTAATCAAGGCAAAGGAAGCACTTGGTATGCGTTTAGCAGTTCTTCACAACCTTTATTTCTACAACGATTTGATGGAAAAAATCAGAGAAGCCTTAGATGGCGAATACTTTGAAAGCTTCTACCAAAAATATAGA
>JAZNFR010000135.1:0-8350 GCA_045576055.1 Eubacteriales bacterium | reverse complement strand
CAAAAATCATCACAAAAAGTTGATAAAAAAACCAAAAACACCACAAAAAGCAAAACAAATTTTGCAAATTTGGGCAAGGGGAAAAAGAGTGGCTCGAAAAACGCGAAAAGCACAAAAATTGGACACTCTCTCAAGCAAAATTCAAAAAAAGCTAAAAGATAAATGCGCAGAATTTTACCTCAAGCCGTGCTTTTGGATGTCTAAATACTACATTTGCCGAAAAAAAGACTTGACAAATTAAAATTCATGTGTATAATATAATTGTCTTAAAATCAATCGAGATAACAATTTTCAGATTGCGTATGTAAATACGACTTCCAATTTGAAATAAGGAGGTGCTATCATGTTAAGAACTTACCAACCAAAGAAACGCCAAAGAAAAAAAGAGCACGGCTTCAGAAAGAGAATGAGAACAGCTGACGGCAGAAAAGTTTTGAAAAGAAGACGCGCTAAAGGCAGAGCAAGACTTACTTACTAATTAATTGCGCATGCTTTAGATTCGGGACAGCATCTATCGGTGCGTCCCGATTTTTCATTTACCTTAATGGTATCCCAAGCGGCAGGGGAAGTGCCGTAGTAATCGTGATGGAAAAAAGTGCAGGGGCTAGCCTGCAGGCAAAAACGCCAAAATGGAGGAAGCGGTTATGAAGCATATTGCAATCGGTGAAAATCACTTATACTCGAAGGCTTACGCAAAGGGACAAAAATTCGTGGGGAGAAATGTAATCATTTACGCATTACGCGACCTAAAAGCGAAAAAACTAATGAAAGAAAACCCACAAAAGGAATTTATTAACCGAATTGGTCTTACGGTTTCTAAAAAAATCGGCAAGGCCCACATTAGAAATAGGGTTAAAAGGATTTTGCGTGAGGGATTAAGACAAGTAGAAAAAAATTATGACGTAAAGAAAGGACATTTAATTGTCCTAGTCGCTAGACCCTCGGCGGTTTTGGCAAAAAGCGATAACGTATCGCTAGATATTGAAAGAGCATTTAAGGCTCTTGAACTTATTTAACTATGAAAAAAATTTTAATTTTTTTATTAAAAGGTTATAAAAAAACAATCTCACCTATTTTGCCACCATCTTGTCGCTTTACCCCGACCTGCTCAGAGTATGCAATAGAGGCAATAGGAAGATTCGGCGCAATTCGTGGCTCACTACTTGGCGCATACAGGGTGCTTCGTTGCAACCCCTTCTGCCGTGGTGGATACGACCCCGTGCCGGAAAAATTTACCTTTAAAAGACAAAAATAAAGGAGATAAACGGAAATTATGGATTTTGCATATCCCTTTGGCTTAGTACTAAAAGGTTGCCACTGGTTAACTAATAACTATGTTTTTGCTATTCTTTTGTTTGCTCTTGCTATGCAGCTTTTGCTTTGTCCTTTTGGAATTATCCAACAAAGAAATATGGTTAAGCAAGCAAAAATGCGTCCTATGGAGTATATCATACGCAAAAAGTACGCAGGCAGAACTGATCGTGCAACTCAACAAAAAATGCAAAATGAGGTAATGGAGCTTTATCAAAGAGAAGGCTATAGCCCACTTAAGGGTTGCTTGCCTATGCTTATTCAGCTTATCATTATCTTCCCAATATACAACGCAGTTGTAAACCCACTTCGCTACATTTCTGGTCTTCCAAAGGACGTTTGTAGCACAATTGAGCTTTGCTTCCAAAACTTCAAGGATGCGAGCGGAGCTGGCACAGGTATGCCAAACTCAGCAAGACAGGTTTGGCTTTCATCAAACCTCCCAAGCATGGATTATAATAGAGTTTCTGAAATTATCAAAGAGGTTCCAAATCCAAAGGGTGGAGATCCACTCGTTTCTGGCGATGCAGCTACAAAGGCATTAGATGCTTTGTTTGATGCTACTGCCGATGGCAAGTTTGAGTTCGCTGTTGATTTTGCAAACGTACCAGAAACACTTGCTGAAAACCCATATGCAGCATTTGCGGCATTTGGTGCACTTTGGTTCTTGCTCTTTATTCCAGTATTGAACTTAGGTCTTACCTATCTACAACAATTCATTTCAAAGAAGCTTTCATATCAAGATCCAAACGCTCAACAAGCAGCCGGCGGAATGATGGGTTCGATGAAGATTATGATGCTTGTTATGCCTCTTATGACCTTCTTCTTCACATTCACATTCCCAGCAGCTATCGGTATTTACTGGATTTTCAGAACATTACTTGCTATGCTTCAACAGTTTATTTTGTCAAGAATTTTCAAGCTTCCAAAATACACGGATGAGGACTTGAAGCGCATAGAGAAGGAAATGAAGGAAGCTAAAAATAGCGCAATGCCTAAAAAACGCCGTCTATTCCAAATGCCAGCACCTGAGGTGCTTGAGGAAAAGGGTATTCGCTCACTTCACCACATAGACGACGATGACGAATAATATATAAATAAGGAAAAAATATGAAAAGCGAATTTACACTACAAGCTAAAACAGTGGAAGAAGCATACGCTAAGGCGAATGACATTTATTCTTCCCTCGGCGACATTTCAATCGAGGTTGTAAATTCTGGCAAAAAGGGCTTTATGGGATTTGGTAGAGTTCTTGCTGAAATCAAGGTAATTGTTGATGATGGCAAGCCTGAAATCAAGACCAAGGCTCAACAGGATAAGCCGAAGGTTGAAAACAAGCAACAACAAAACAAGGCTCAAAAGCAACAACCAAAGGAACAAAAGCAACAGAAGCCAAAGGAACAACCAAAGGCTGAGAAAAAGCAAGCTGATGAGCAAAAGACACCAACAATGCAAGAAAAGGAAGAAAGCATCAATGTAACTGTTGAAGAAAAGACATTGGCTGCAAACTTTTTAAAAGGATTTATTAAGGATATTGGCTTTAACTGCGAGGTAAAGGCTGATATGACAGTGAACGAAAAAGGCTTTGTTTCCCGTCTTATCACAATTGAGGGTGAGGGCGCAGCTTCCCTAATCGGACATAGAGGCGAAATGCTTGACGCACTTCAGTACCTTTCAAACCTATGCCTTGCTCGTAAGAGTGGTGGCGACCATAAGGAATATGTAAAGGTAATTATAGATATTGAAAATTATAGAGAAAAGAGAGAGGAAACTCTCCGTGCTCTTGCAAGAAGAATGGCATCTAAGGCACTCAAGTACCAAAGAAATGTTCTTCTTGAGCCAATGAATCCATATGAGAGAATGATTATTCACTCAGAGATTCAAGGCATCGAGGGCGTTTCAACCCACTCTGTTGGATATGATGACAACCGTAAAATTGTTATCACCTGCGAAAATAAGCACCGTCCACAAAGAAAGCAAGATGCTGAAAAATAATAATAAAATCACCCACTCGGTCGAGTGGGTGATTTGTTTTATATTTCGTTCTTTTCAAGTGCGTTTAGCATAATTTCAGCACTCTTTGCATTAGTAGCAAGTGGGATAGATTGAACATCGCAAAGACGTAAAAGAGCAGAAACGTCAGGCTCGTGTGGCTGTGAGGTTAGTGGGTCACGCAAGAAAACTATAAGGTCAAGCTTTCCTTCTGCTACCATTGAGCCGATTTGTTGGTCGCCACCAAGTGGGCCGCTCTTCATTCTGTTAATTGTAAGACCGGTTTCTCCCATTACAAGCGTGCCTGTTGTGCCAGTGGCGTAAAGCACGTGCTTTGCAAGGGTGTTCTTGTGCTTGATTGCAAGCTCTATCATTTCTGATTTCTTTTTGTCGTGTGCTATAAGTGCAATTTTCATTTTTGCCTCCTGTTTTTTTGTTATATATTACATTTATAAGTAGATTTTTTCTTCTTTGTTACTATCTCTTCGCCGTTTGGCAATGTGATGTGCTTGGAAACTCCTGAAAGCTCACTTTCAATAGTGATTTCGAACACTCCCCTGGACTTTTTCCAAGAAACGGTGATGTTTCCAGCTATTGTAGAAACCGTTCCTTTAGCGTAATTTCTGCCAGTTATGTAAGGCTTAATAGCAACTGATTTTTCGCTAACATCATATGTTCTTACGCCAAGCACTGTTGCGCTGAATTCGTAAATTGCAAGTGCGCCCCAAGCGTGGCAATCGCTACGTGAATATGTTGGTGTTTCGGGAACTGTTGTACAGTTAAGCTTTAGAAGTCCACGATAACTGTCCATCATTTCCTTTGTGTATTTGTACATTCCACAAACCTCAAGGGCTCTAAAGTAGAAGTATGCAAATGCATATGTTGCCTTTGCCTCAAGTGTTAGTGACCTTTTCATTATTGACTTTGCGCGTCTGCCTGTCGCTGTGCCACTAAGCACACACCAGGATTGCATATGCTGTGAATATTTTGTGTGCTCAAGGTTGTCGGCATAAAGTCCCTTTTCCTTGTCCCAAAAATATTTTTCAGTGTTTTTCTTAAGCATCTCGGCTGTTTCAAGATACTCATTTGCCACATCAACTCTGCCACAAACTGCGTTTAGCTTCGCAGCGCATTGTAAAAAGTATGCCATCATAGGATTGTATAGGCCAATAACACCACCATTAATCCCAACAGGAACGCCACCATCGTTTTCGTCCTTTTCGTAGCCCCATGGGGTAGCCCAGTCAACGAAGTTCCAGTACTTGCTTTGCCCAACAACGCCGTCGTCGTTTATATGGTTTGTAAACCACTCGCAAACGCCGTCAATTGCGCGAAGGTGCTTTCTCACAAGCTCAAGGTCGCCAAATCTGGTGTAGTGCGCGTATACCATAAATATAAAATAGAATTGGAATGTAGGAATATGTTGGTCGCCAACGCTAGGGGTTCTCGATGGCATAAGTCCATTAGCAAGTTGAGCTGCGGCAAAGTCGTCCATAGCCTTTCTTGCTAGACGGTCGTCATCAGTTAATTGGTAGTTAAAGACCATTTGAGTTGAGGTGTCCATACAGTATTGAAGCTGCTCATAGAAAGGGCAGTCCTCGTAGGTTTCGTGCATACATCTTTGAAGTGTGCGCACGCTGATTTCCCAAAGCTTGTTGTCATCGCGTCTGCCGAAATCATAGTCGGTGCGAGGGAACATTGGGTAGTTAACCTCAAGCATATTCTCGAGCTTTATCGACACATCACCTGAAATTTCAGGCTTGATAAAGCGGAAGCATCTAAACCAAAATGGCTGAAAGGTAGCCTCACCATCGATTATTACCTCGTCATACATTTCCTTTGTAAAATCAAGGCTTCTATCAGTTCTTACGTTGTTTGTCTTGCCTTGAATTTCAGTAAAGCATTCGAAGTAATATAGTCTAACCGTTCCTTTTCCAGAAAGCTTGAAGGTAGGGAAGCCAAAGGTTAAGTAATCAGCCTCAAAGAACTCGCCGTCGTACTTGACAATGTTGGTTTTATCCTTAAAATCAAGCATTGGAATTGGTCGTTCATAAAGGAAGCATTTATTTGTTGAGCCCCACCAGTAATGGTCAACTTCTGCGTTCGATACTCCAGTTTGAACAACTGCGTTTTCGTACACAGGGTCGCACGTTTTGTCGTAAATCTCACGTGTAGCAGCTGAATAGCAGCTAGAAGCACTGAGATGCTTGATGGGGGCTTTAGCAACAAGCCAGCTCTCATCTGTTTGGAGGGAAAAACCACCACAATTTAATTCACAGCAAAGAAGCATAGCTCCAACACGGATAACGCCCTCGATTGGGGACATCTTGCCTTGCATATCGTCTGAGACAAGCTGCAAAACCTCAACAAAAACCTCATTTTTACCAACCTTTAGATAGTCAGTAATATCTAAAGAATCGAAATATGTTTTTTCGCGCGTGCCCTTGCAAGGTCCGCAAGCAACAAATTTATCGTTTATAAATAGCTTGTATCTTGCCTGTGCGCTAATTTCAAATGTTGCGGCGCTAATCTTGTCAAGAGAGAAGCTTTTTTTGAAAAAGTAGGTAGCGTTGTCGCTAGCTCCAGCATTTTTGTGCGTAATCCATCTGCAGTCCTTCATTTTAACTCCATTCCGTCGGCTCGACTATTTAGTAATTACATCTATAATTTCACAGGTGTATGCCCTGTGAAAATCATTGCTTTTGTAGTTAATAAGTGGTGATTTGTCGAAAAAGCAGTCGCTTTTTAAATCCTGTGCATAAAGCTTTTTTAAAACTAGAGTAACTTGCGCGTCATCAAAAATACAAGCTCCATTTTCTTGCTTGAATTTTAATTCACAAGCTTCAAACTTATCCACGTCCCTGCCTGTTTTTGTTCCACAATAGGCAAGAGTGCTACGCCTTTCGTCTCCGAAAAACGAGAGCGTCATTGTTTCGCCATTTTCACAAAACTCGTAAGTGTATCTCTGCGGACGAACAAAAACCGTGCATATTTCTTTATTCCAAAGAATACCAGCCTCGCCCCAAGAAACGGTCATTGTGTTTGTTTCGCCACTTTCCTTGGCTGCTGTCAAAAGTGCGCCCTTGTTAATTTTTTCTAAAAAATTAAAATCTTTTAATTCGGAAAATTTCATAAAACCACCTTCTGTGTGTTTTCTACACTATAATTATAAAATATATTTATGCGCGTGTCAACGAAAAAAGTAATAAAATTCCCTTTTTCTATTGACATTGACAAATATATATTATAAAATTATAATGTGTAGAAATTTGGTTTGGTCGGTTCATGGCTGACTAACACCTTTCACATAGGAAAATCTATAAGGAGGTAATTAAAATGGACTGGTTACATTGGACACTCATTGGCGTGTCTGTTGCATGTGCGGCTGTCGGCACTATTGCCGGATTTGTCATAAGAAAAGCTATGGCCGAAAAGCAGATTGGCTCAGCTGAAGCACAGGCAAAGAAGCTACTTGAGGATGCAATAAAGGCTGCGGAAACCAAGCGCAAGGAATATATGCTTGAGGCTAAGGAAGAAATCATGGCTTCAAGAAAAGAGCTTGAGGCTGAGGTTAAGGAACGCCGTAGCGAGCTTACCCGTCAGGAAACCCGTCTTGCCAATAAAGAAGAAAACCTCGACCGCAAGGTAGATGCAATAGAGAAAAAAGAAGAGGCATTGGCAAATAAGGTTAAAGAAAACGAAGAAATTAAAGAAAAATTAACACAAGCACACGAAACACAACTTAAATTACTTGAGAAAATCTCAGGATATTCAGCAGTGGAGGCGAAGGCCGCGCTCGTTAAGGCTCTTGAGGATGATGTTAAGCATGAGCAAGCACAAAAGCTTGTTGAGCTTGAGGAGGAATTTAAGGAGGAAGCTGACAAAAAGGCTAAAAACATTATTTCTCTTGCTATTGCAAGATGCGCATCTGACCACGTTTCAGAGGCGACAATTTCAGTTGTTGCACTGCCTAACGATGAAATGAAGGGCAGAATCATCGGTCGTGAGGGACGTAATGTACGCACAATCGAAAATCTTACTGGTGTTGAGCTTATAATTGATGATACCCCAGAGGTTATCACAATCTCAGGCTTTGACCCAATCAGACGCGAAATTGCAAGACTTACTATTGAAAAGCTTATTGCGGATGGACGTATTCATCCTACACGTATTGAAGAAACTGTTGAAAAGGCTAAGCGCGAGGTTGAGGCTACTATTAAGCAAGCCGGCGAAAAGGCAACCTTTGAAACAGGCGTTCACGGTCTTAATCACGAGCTTGTTAAGCTTCTTGGTAGACTTAAGTATAGAACCAGCTATGGTCAAAACGTACTCACACACTCAATTGAGGTATCAACTCTTGCAGGCGTTATGGCTGCAGAGCTAGGTGCGGATGTTACACTCGCTAAGCGCGCGGGCTTGCTCCACGATATTGGTAAGGCACTAACTGCTGAAATCGAGGGCTCACACGTTCAAATTGGTGTTGATGTTGCTAAGAAGTATAAAGAGTCTAAGGAGATTATTCACGCGATTGAGGCGCACCATAATGATGTTGAGCCACAATCAATCATTGCTGTTATTGTTCAAGCTGCGGACGCTATTTCTGCTGCAAGACCAGGCGCAAGACGTGAAAATCTTGAAAACTACATAAAGAGACTTGAAAAGCTTGAGGAAATTGCCAAGAGCTTTAACGGCGTTGAAAAGACATTTGCAATTCAAGCCGGCCGTGAAATTCGTATCATGGTTAAGCCTGAGCAAATTGGTGACGACACAATGGCACTCGTTGCTCGCGATATTGTTAAGAAAATCGAGAGTGAGCTTGAGTATCCAGGTCAAATCAAGGTTAACCTCATTCGTGAGAGCCGTGTAGTTGACTACGCAAAATAAAATTTTACACAAATAAAGCCTTGGGTTCTGCTTCCCAAGGCTTTTTTGCTTGACTGAAGGGATAGATTGTCAAGAAAAGCAGGATTCTCGGCAAAGCCGAGCTTTTTCTCAAGCCTTATGCTGACAACTCGACAATGGCTAATCGAAAAAGAGCGAACCAGAT
>JAZNFR010000134.1:0-5902 GCA_045576055.1 Eubacteriales bacterium | reverse complement strand
TTTTTTCTGTGCTCGGCACTGAGAATTCTACAAATTCCTTACCTTGGGCTAATGCTTTTCCCTTTGCCATGTTATGATATGGCAAAAGCTTGATTTTACAATAATTAATATTAGAAAGAAAATCCTTGATTTTTAGCATTTCTTCTTTAGTATCGTTAAAGCCACCTATAACTGGCACTCTGATTAAAATTTCACCATTAAAGTCCTTTGATAGTCTTTTAAGATTTTCCAAAATTAGCTTATTCGAATAGCCCGTGCCCTCAATATGTAATGATTCGTCTATGCATTTTAAATCATAAAGAAGAGTGTCGATATATGGGAGTATTCTTTGAAAATGCGCATAGGGTACATTTCCTGCTGTATCAATTGCTGTTTTGATGAAATTTTTCTTTAATAGCCTCGCAAGAGCTTCAACAAAATCAATTTGCAGCATACACTCGCCACCGCTAAGGGTAACGCCACCATTTGAGCCTTCGTAATAGGATTTATCCTTTAGAGCGATTTCCAAAAGCTGAGCCTCGGTGTATTCCTTGCCACAGATTTCCCTTGCATCGTTTGGACAAAAAATAGTGCATTTTCCACACAGGGTGCAGTTTTTTGTGTTTGTTTCACAAATTTGCACACATTTGCCACAACTTGTGCACTTGTCCTTGTAATAGAGCATTTGTATGCTTTTGTCTATTCCCTCGGGATTATGACACCATTTGCATTTTAGGTTGCAGCCCTTAAAAAATATTGTTGTTCTTATTCCGTCTCCGTCAACGAAGGAGCTTCTTTGTATATCAAATACTATTCCTTTTTTCATTTCATTCAATATCATCACAATTCTCTTATTTGCGAGCTGTAAGTCATTTGCACACCGTCCTTGCTATTATATCATCCTGAATGCTTTCCTTTAGCTTTACAAAGTAGTCTGAAAATCCTGTAACTCTCACACGTAGTCCCTTGTAATCCTCTGGATTAGTCTTGGCATTAATCAAGTCCTCTTTTGAAACATAGGTAAGCTGAAAATGCACACCGCCGTTTTCAAAGTAGGTTTTGAATACATCAACAAGCTTTTCAAAGGACTCGTCATTTTCAACAAGTGCTTTGTCAAGTGAGATATTAGTAACTGTTGACCCACAGGCAATTGCACGTTTATCTGATTTAACTATAGAGTTAAGTAGAGCAGTAAGCCCTTCCTTATCCCTTCCTTCGCTTTGACCTATGCCAAATTTTAAAAGGTCGCCACTGTGTCGTCCGTCGGGTGTTGCCCTTGTGCTTTCTCCAAACCATTTGTGGTGCTCATTATAGCCGAGCAAATCTCCTACAAGCCAAGGATAGCCAAATAGATTTTTCTTCCTTGAATATAGCGCATAAAGGCTATTATAAAAGGCATTTGCAACAAAATTCGAGGTATCATCGTCGTTGCCAAAGAATTTGCCTTTTTTTAAAATTACAGTCCTTAAATCCTCATAGCCACGCCAGTTGTTTTTTAACGCGTTTATAAGGTTGTTCATTGAGACAAGCCTCTCGTCGTAAACAAACTGCTTAATTATTGAAAGAGAGTCGATTGTGTTAGTTATACCAATTAGCATAGGAGATGCCATAACTATGTTTCCCCCACCCTGTGTAAGACTTTTGCCGTTTTCAATGCAATCATTGAATACTAAGCTTGAAATATAATTGTAGTCCTTCGCTTTTTCACGGTTGTATAAGTCGTCGTAATAAAAGATTTTTTGAAGGTCAACAAAAAGCTCCTTTTCAAAACGACTGTAAAATTCCTCAAAGGTTGGAAGATTTGATATTTCATCGCTTTTTTCGTGGAAAAGCGTCTCAATTGGGTGAAGTATATTTCCTTTTGAGTTACTGCCTGTAATAGCACCCAAAAACGCAGGCTCATTGCAACCAACTGTTGTGTAGGAAACAGCCCTTTCGTAAGGAAAACCACAAACCTCGGTATAGCATTTTATTCTTTTTTCATCGCTAGTGAAGGCTATTCGCTTGTGTGGGTCCTTTCTTTCTAAGTCCATCATAAAGCGAAGTGATTCTCTTGGCGTTTTCTTAGTCCAACGCATTGTTACCTGTGGAATGTAGGTTGGCAATTCAACTAATGACTCTGCAATTAATCTCGACAACTCACAAAAGCCATCCTCGCCATTCGGCAAATATCCACCTATACAGAAGTGGCTTTCTCCACCTCTTGTAAAGTGCACAGAATTAATATTGGTTGATGCTTGGAGCATTAAAAATAGCTCTTGTAAGTACTCCTTAGCCTCGTCATTGGTGAGTAGACCGTTTTTTATATCGTTTTCGTAAAATGAATTTAAGTACCTATCAAGAGTGCCTATACTGTCAGGGTCAGCACTAAAGCAAACATAAATTGATAAAACCGCCTCGTAGAAGCTGTTGGGCTTGTTCTTAGGCACATTTAAAAGTGCTTTTGATAGCTTTTCTAATCTTTTTTTAGCTTGCTCATCGTTTTCTTGACTTGCAAATTCCAGAACACGGCTTGAGCATTTTTCAGCCCATTTTATAAGTGCGTTAGCAACCCTTTTAAGTCCGTTTAAGAATAGTTGCTTTTCCTCGTCCTCGTGCTTTTGCAAAGATATGTCTATTTCCTTGGTTATGCCACTAATTCCAACTTCTAAAACTCTTTTGTAGTCAGCGGTTGCATGTTGCCACTCCATAGTTGAAAGGTTTTCTTGTGGTTTGAGGTAATATTTTTCAAGCGCCTTTTCGGTATATTTGTGCCCACCTCTTTTAAAAGCATCGCCGACTACGCTTCCGTCAAATATGAAGTTGCCGGTCAGGGCAGAATAGCTTGTAATCTTAGGTTCTTGATTTAATATGTACTTGCAAAGCGCCTCTACCTCATTTTCTATGCGAGTGTTATATTTGGGTGGGTCCTGCTTTGTTTCGACAGAATATACATACATTTCTCCACCTAACACAAGGTTAGTTAATGTTTTTATTCTTTCGTTCATATATCCTCCGAGTGCTTAGTTTTACTTACTATATCATAGATGAAGGTGTTTTTAAATTGTGATTTTTACGGATTTGTACTTTTTGACACAAAATTTATTTTTTGAGGTTTTTGATATTGAAAATAAACAAAAAATATTTTATACTATTTTAGGGTGATTATATGGAGAAGGATTTTTTGATTACTAAAATAAATCAAGTAATATTGGTAAGCAAGGAAAGATACGCAGAAAGCAAATTAAGCTTTTCTTCTGACTTGCAGCACAACGAGTTGATTTTTCACTATTTTGGAGAAGCAACCGTTTATTTTGATGATTGTGTTTTAGAAACAAAGGAAAATACCATACGCTTTTTACCCGCAGGTAAGGTTTCAAGATATGATGTTCAAAGAAATGTTTACGGTGAATGCATAGATGTATTTTTTGACACCGACAAGCCTATTTCAAAATCTGCTTTCGTAATTGATGCGTCAAAAAAAGAACACATAGGCACACTTTTTAAGCGCTTGTTTTCTTTGTGGACCGGAAAAACAGACGGATACTATTTTGAATGCATGTCCATTCTTTATAAGATTTTTGCAGAAATTCAAAAAACAAGCTATCTTCCACTTGAGCAATATCTCAAAATAAAACCGGCCATTGATGAAATTAACAGCGAATTTCTCAACAAAAGCCTTACAAGCGAGTATCTTTCGTCTTTGTGCGAGGTTAGCGAGTCTTATTTTAAAAAGCTTTTCAAAAGACGATTTGGGCTTCCACCTAAAAAATACATAATTCAAAAAAAGCTAAATTATTCTTGTGAGCTTTTACTTCTTGGAATTTACACAGTTACTCAGGTTGCTGAGCTATGTCGATTCTCCGATGTGTATTTTTTTAGCCGTCTTTTTAAAAAACAATTTGGTCTTTCTCCATCTGAATATGTTAAGAAGCACAAGGATTAATTTCTTGTGCTTTTTTGTGTTAAATAATACAAAACTGTCAGTTAGTATATTTTATTATAACTTTTGCTATGATACACTTATTTCAAATAAATTTTAGGAGAAGGTTATTATGAAAAGACTATTTTTAATTGCTTCAATCGTACTAATGTTTGTATTCCTTTTGTCTATACCAACACTTGCAAGCGAGATAGAAGATATTCCTGCTTACGACAGAACCTATAATGTTGATGGTGTTGAATATCCAATTTGGGAGCAGGATGCAAATGGTAATTATCATCCGTTAATTTGGTATCTAAATAATGAAAACGAAATGTGCAAGGTTTGGGCAGATAACCAAGACAGCACTAAAGCACCATATGTTACCTATGCTTGTTATATGACCGGAGCAAGCGACTCTGAGATAGGTACAATCAGAATCTATGACGAAAACGGCACAGAATATTTGACAAGAGAAAGAGCTGTAATTGCAAATTTTAACAGTGTTCAAATAACTTATAATGGACAAACTGCATACATTTGCCGTATTAATCAAAATGCCTTTAATAAGAGTTCGTTGATTAAAGCAGCGTTTTTGCCAAAGACAATTAACTTTATGGGACCTTCGTCTGGCGACCAATATAAATTTTCAACGTTTAGAGAATGTGCTAATCTTGAATACGTAGAGTTTCCGGAAAATGCAGATATTACGTCAATTGGAAACGCCGCGTTTTATAAGTGTTATGCTTTGAAGGCTATTTCGTTGCCGAAAAATATAACAACTATAGAGCCTGTTGCGTTCCAGCATTGCACATCACTTCAAGCGGTATATTTGCCTGATGGCTTCCAAAAAATGATGTGCAACGATGCAACAAGTGGCTCATTCCATAATTGTACAAGTATGTATTTTGTAGATGAACCATTTGTTCTAAATTCCAGATTAACAAATATGCCTGAAAAGAAATCGGTATATTATTTCCCAAGCACATTAACAGGTTTGGGCGAGGGAATAAGAAACTGTGCTAATATGAATGAAACACTTGTGATTCCAAATTACACATCACATACAACCTCAACCTATGAGGGAACAGGTGTTAAAACTGTAGTTTATCTTGGCGAAATGACATATTTTTGGATGACAGCCACACAAAGCACTAAACTTAATGTTGTTTTTGCAAACACAACATCAATTCCGGAGATTGAAGTAACAGGCGACCATTCCGCAGGCTCAACCATATACCTTTGCAAGCTGGGAAAAAGCTATAATTTGAACAACAAGGTGTGGGTTGATGAAACAACGCACTTCGAGGAACCAAGCAAGTCAGTTGTAGTAAAAGAGCCCACCTGTGTCGATAATGCAAGGAAGGATACTACCTGCTTCTGTGGAGAGTATATAGGTGAAGCGGAAATAGAAAACTCTAATTATGGTGGAGAACATGATTTAGCAAACGCAACAGTAATAAATATTGTATATACTGATTTTGCAAGAACCGGTGATAAAATACTTAAATGTCCAAAATGCAACGCAAAGGACATAACCGAGGACGCTCCGGCGCTCTTTACCTGCAACGGCTATTCAGCACCCGAGAATGGCGCTGGTGGTATTGCAATAGACTACGTTGTGAACACCGAAGCAATGGCAGAGTATGAAAGAGTAACAAACGTAGCTATATCATATGGAATATATGCGGCAACACAAAACAATCTTGGTGATGGGTACATTTTCGATGAAAATGGAACAGTTGCAGATGGCGCTTTAACAGCAGCCTTAAATAAGCAATACACTAAAATACAAATAAAGCTAGTTGGCTTTAATACAGATGAGCTTAAGGCAGCAAAATTTGCAATTGGCGCATATGTTGAGACTGTCAGCTCCGAGGATAAGGAAATTTCTTACCTACAACATGGCGAGATATTAGACGGCATGAAATACGCATTCGTTTCATTTAACGATATAGTAAAAGATATCTCGGACGAGGAATAAATAAAAAAAGCAGACCCAGTGTCTGCTTTTTTGTTTTT
>JAZNFR010000133.1:0-2660 GCA_045576055.1 Eubacteriales bacterium | reverse complement strand
CGATCCGACTTGTATAGTAAAATGAATATATGATTTCAAACGAGGAGGTGGCAATATTGGCATTTGATGCAGGCTTGCTAAAATGTGTTGTTAATGAAATAAACGAACTGCGAGAATCAAGAGTTGAAAAAATATATCAGCCATCAAATGATGAGATTGTTGTTTTCCTTCATTCTGCGACCAAAAAATCAAGAATTTTGATTAATGCGGGCTCGAATTTTCCTCGAATTTTAATAACAGATAACACAGGAGAAAATCCTCAAAAGGCACCGAATTTATGCATGCTTTTAAGAAAACATTTAAGCAGTGGAAAGCTAATCGGTGCATATACACTTGAATACGAAAGAGTTGCGGTTTTAGAGTTTGAAGCGTATGATGAAATGGGCTTCAAATCCTCAAAATACTTAATTGCAGAAATCATGGGCAAGTATTCAAATTTGATTCTAACCGACAAGGACTATAAAATACTTGCGCTTATGAAAACGGTTGATTTTTCTATTAGCCTACAAAGACAGCTGTTAGTTGGCATGAAATATGAACTTCCACCTAAGCAAGATAAAGTTAATCCTCAAGAAATTAACGAGGAAGAATTCTTAAGGATAATTGAGAAAGCACCAAGTGGGTCAAGAGTTGACAAATTTATTACATCAAGCTTTCAAGGCGTTGCGATCTCCACTGCACGAGAAATTGCATATTTGGTGTCTCGGGATGTGGATTCTTTGCTTGAAAATGTCGAAAAACGTACACTTGGTCGAGTGTTTTTGAAAATCATGGCGGGAATTAAATCAAATTCTTTACCACCTTATATGCTGATTGACGAGAATGGTATACCTAAAGAATTTTCTTATATTCCGCTAACGCATTACGGAAAAGCATTCAAAAACGAAGTGTATCCTTCTTATTCAGAAATGATAGATGCTTACTATTCAAAAAAAGGGCAAGACGAAAGAATTCGTCAGCGCTCTGGCGATATATTCAGACTTTTAACAAACGCAGAAAATAGAATAGTAAAGAAGATATCTCTCCAAGAGGAAGAAATAAAAGAATGCCAAGAGGCAGAAAAGTATCGTCAAATGGCTGACCTAATTACAGCTAACTTGTATGCTATAAAAGGTGGCAAGGATTACGTTGAGGTTGTAAACTATTATGACGAAAGTATGCCAATGGTTAGAATTGCAATTGATAAAAAGCTTTCTCCTCAAGGTAACGCACAAAAGTACTATAAGCGCTATTCTAAACTAAAAAAAGCGAAAATTGAGCTTGCTAAACAAATTGAAATCGCTAAGGGCGAGCTTGTATATATTTCTACAGTTTTTGATTCCTTGACAAAGGCTGAGGGCGAAAACGATTTGCTTCAAATTAGAAACGAGCTATACCAAAGTGGATATGCTTCTAGAATGAAGAATTACAGTATTCAAAAGGCTCAAGCTCCAAAGCCACTAAGGTTTGTCACTAGCGGTGGTTACACCGTTTATTGTGGAAAAAACAATACTCAAAACGATTATATAACAACCAAGCTTGCTGAAAAGACAGACTGGTGGTTTCACATCAAGAATCTGCCGGGTTCTCACGTATTAATGAAATGTAATGGAGAAGAGCCAAGCGAAAAGGACTTTACTGAGTGTGCTGAAATTGCCGCATATTATTCCAAGGGTGAGGGCAATAACATAGAGGTTGATTATACCTTGGCAAAGCACGTAAAGAAGCCTGCAGGGGCAAAGCCAGGATTTGTTATATATCATGTGAATTGGAGCGCAATAGTAACTCCTAACGAAAAAAAGATAAAAGAAATGCAAGTAAAATAATGCAAAAATCGGACACGTCACGGAGGATTTTTAAAATGCTTGATTTTGCAAAAGAAAAAAACTTTTGGGAAAACGTTCGCACAAGCGAAACATATAAAGAGCATAGAAAAGAAATAGAAGAGCTATATTTGGAGGCTTTTAAGGAAGCACCAAGATGCCATTCGGCAAAGGATATTTTGGAGAACAATGACCATGGGCTTTGGCGCAAGCAGTTTGACCACCTTCAAACATCGGCACTTTTATCCCTTATCTACCCAGATAACGAAGAATACTATAACAATCTAGTAGATATAGTTTGGGCATATCTAAATGAGTATACGTGGGCGCCGCTTGGGCACTATACTGAGTATTACTATGGTAGAACCCCGAAGGATTTTGACTATGGATTGCTTGATATTTTTGCATGCTCGGTAGCGTTTTCTCTTGCGGAAATTAAAAGCTTGTTTAAGGATAGATTCCCAAAGCTTTTAACTGATAGAATTACATATGAACTAAGGCGCAGAACTATTGAGCCATATTTAACAAGAAAGTTCTTTTGGGAAACTCATGATAATAACTGGACCGCAGTTTGTGCTGGAAGCGTTGGCGTTGTTCTTATGTATGAGGACCCTGAGTTGTTCAAGAAAAACCAAGAAAGACTTCACAGTGCAATGGAATCTTATCTTGCGAGCTACAAAGACGATGGTATGTGCGTTGAGGGTGTTGGATACTGGGGCTTCGGCTTTGGCTTTTTCACTATGTTCGCACTTCTTGAACGCGAATTTACAAACGTTGAAGTGGATTGGTTGTCCAACCCTAAGGTAAAAGAAATTGCAAAGTTATTACAAAAAACATTTTTAACAAGCGATGTTTTGG
>JAZNFR010000132.1:0-2539 GCA_045576055.1 Eubacteriales bacterium | reverse complement strand
GGTAAGGATGAAAACGCGAGGTAAGAGCTCACGATGCGCTATGGTAACATAGAGCAGGTGTAAACCCTATCCGAAGCAACACCGCATATGGAAATTTTATTTGCCCGATAAGGCTTTTTGCCGTTTCCATGGGTGGCATGCATTTTTGCAGAGCCTTGTGGTGACACAAGGCAAAGATAGATGACCGTCGAATACAGAACACGGCTTATAGATTTAGTTCATTTATATATGGAAACACTCTGCCTAAAGCAGAGTGTTTTCTATTTTGACGCTGTCTTTTGCATGTGCGCAAGATGTGTGCAATTTATTTTATTGACACTATATATTTTTTATGATAAAATAAAAAAGTGAAATGAACTAAAGAGGTGCGAAATGAAAGAACTACTTTGTCCTGCCGGCAATTTTGAAAAAATGAAAGCGGCAATTTTGTATGGTGCAGATGCTGTTTATTTGGCATCTGATATGTTTGGCATGCGTGCAGCTGCTGACAATTTCACCTTGGAGGAGCTTGAAGAAGCAACGAAATACGCACACTCCCACGGCGTAAAGCTCTATGTGACTGTTAATACAATGCCACACACAAACGAATATAATAGACTAAAAAAATACCTCTTGGAATATGATAGAATAGGCGTTGACGCGTTAATTATATCTGATCTTGGTGTCTTCATGCTTGCTAAGGAAACAATTCCTAATATGGAGATTCATATTTCCACCCAAGCTAGCATTGTGTCCGCTGATACCGCAAATGCGTGGCATAAATTGGGAGCGAAGCGCGTGGTACTCGCACGTGAGCTTTCTCTTGAGGAAATAAACGAGATTAGAAGAAACACCCCAAAAAGCTTGGAGCTTGAATGCTTTATTCACGGCTCAATGTGTATTTCCTATAGTGGTAGATGTCTCCTTTCCAACTATTATACAGGCAGAGATGCAAACCGTGGCGCTTGCGCACAGCCTTGCCGTTGGAATTATAAAAATGCCTACCCATTGTCATTTGCTGAGGAAAAACGCCTAGGAGATGAGCTTAACATTGAGGAATACAAGGAAGGCTCGTTTGTTATGTCTTCAAAGGATATGTGCATGATTGAGCATATTGAGGACCTTATGGAAAGTGGGATAGATAGCTTCAAGATTGAGGGTAGAATGAAGAGCGCGTATTATACCGCTATTTGCGCGAACACTTATAAAATGGCTATGAATGAGTATTTAAAGAGCCCGTCGGAATATAAATACAACCCTCTATGGCTACGCGAGCTTGAAAGTGTTAGCCACCGTGAATACGCAACAGGCTTTTACTATGATAACCCAATGGATAATCCACAGGTTGTTACCCAAAACGGATACCTTCGTGAAAAGGCATATTTATGTGTTGCGACAGGAAAACGCGAGGGGGAGTGGACGTATTTCACTCAAAGGAACAAGATAAAAGAGGGAGATGTGTGCGAAATCATCACCCCTGGTGAGGTTGGAAAAAGGTTTATAGCAACTGATTTATGCTTACCGAATGGCGAAAAAATCGAATCTGCCCCTCACCCATCTATGGAATTTAAGATGAAAATACCGTTTGAGATAAAGGCAGGCGACATTGTTCGCTCGTCAGACAACTAAACCATAAAAATAGACACGTGGTCGCCTAAAATATGATTTAGAAAGGAAAAACTTTATGT
The DNA here is from genome assembly GCA_045576055.1 of Eubacteriales bacterium. Lineage (GTDB taxonomy): Bacteria > Bacillota > Clostridia > Oscillospirales > CAG-272 > RGIG2000. The sequence goes on along the minus strand of JAZNFR010000132.1, from coordinate 872 downwards.
TTATCGAGGTTCTAAAAGCAATATTCATAGGAATTGTGCAAGGTATAACCGAATGGTTGCCAGTTTCAAGTACAGGGCATATGATTATCGCTAACGAATTTGTTAATTTGAAAATAAGTGCAGGAGCTTGGGAGCTTTTTGAGGTGATTACTCAGCTTGGCTCTATACTTGCGGTTATAATTTTGTTCTTTAATAAGCTTAATCCTCTCAAAAAAACCGAGGGACGTGTCCAAATTAAGCGTGAAACAGTATCTCTTTGGGTGAAGGTGATAATTGCTGTTTTGCCAGCTGCTGTAATAGGAGTTTTGTTAGACGACTGGCTTGAAAGTAAGTTCTATAACTTTGTTGTGGTAGCTATTATGCTTATAGTCTATGGTGTTGCCTTCATTATTGTTGAAAGAATAAATAAAAAGAAACAATTCAAATATACAAGCGTAAATGAGCTTGATAAAAAAACATCATTTAAGGTTGGATGCTTTCAGGTCCTTTCCTTGATTCCTGGTACATCTCGTTCAGGCTCAACAATTCTTGGCGCATCCTTGATTGGTGTTTCTAGAACCGCCGCTGCTGAATTTTCCTTCTTTCTTGCGATTCCAGTAATGGCAGGAGCTACACTTTTAAAGGCGGCAAAAGCATTTTTGATTGACGATATTACGTTAAATTCAACGGAAATGCTTGTTATTTTTGTCGGAACCTTAACAGCATTCTTAGTTTCTCTTGCTGTTATTAAGTTTTTGATGGACTTTGTTAAAAAGCACACATTTGAATCATTTGGTTGGTATAGAATCATACTTGGAATAATTCTTTTAGCATATTATTTTATATTTAAATAAAAAAGTATTGATAATTTAGATATTATGTGCTATAATATT
>JAZNFR010000131.1:0-4054 GCA_045576055.1 Eubacteriales bacterium | reverse complement strand
ATCAAACATTGATAATTGATTAGACCTTGACATATCATCAAAAACGTGATTTTTCTCAAGTAAATCCATTACAGCTTTAGAAAGACGAGTTTTTTGTTGGAAATCTTCAACAGAAAATACTTCGTTGCTCATTCTTGCCTCAAAAATTTTAAGCGAAGCATTTTCACCAATACCTGCAATTGACGAGAAAGGCAAACGTATTTTCCCGTTTTCTGGTAAAAACTTAGTTGAATCAGATTTCATAAAGTTAACCGGTAAAAACTCAATTCCTCGAGCTAAGCATTCGTATGCCATCTGCAAAGCAACTATTGTTTCCTTTTCTTTTGCAGTAGCTGCCGTACCTTTTTCTTCTAACTCATCAATACGAGCTAGAATACCACTCTTACCATTTTCAACCATAGTAGATTCGAATCCACCAGGTGCAACGCTTAAATATGCAGCATAGAATTCCATGGGCATATGTACTTTATACCACCCTAAACGAATAGCTGAAATAACATATGCAGCAGCATGGGCTTTAGGGAACATATATTTAATCTTTTTACAAGAAGAAATATACCAATCAGGAATATTGTTATCGCGCATAATCTTTTCGTATTCAGCGGTCAATCCTCTTCCCTTACGTACATCCTCCATTATTTTAAAGGCAACGCCCTTCTCTAGGCCATTATAAATAAGGTAAAGCATAATGCTATCACGTGTTCCCACAACATCAGAAATCGTACATGTACCTTCTTTAATTAAATCTTGAGCATTTCCGAGCCAAACGTCTGTTCCATGCGATAGACCCGAGATTTGTAGTAGGTCTGAAAAGTTTTTAGGTTTAGCATCCACAAGCATTTGCTGAACGAATTTAGTACCAAATTCAGGCAAACCATATGTTCCAACACTGCATTTTAGGTCCTTAAGTAAATCCTTGTCGCCAAAAGGCTTTGTAGATAAGAATAACTCATAAACCTCTGGGTCATTCATTGGAACGTCTAGAACTGATGTGTTTGTGTACGTTTCAAGCATTTTATATTTTGTTGGAATATCGTGTCCAAGCTCATCAAGCTTTAAAAGCGTATCATGTAAATATTCAAAGGTAAAGTGAGTAGTTACAATATCTGAGCTTGTGTCATCAGCTGGATGCTGAACGGGGCAAAAGTCGTATATTTGATATTCTTTTGGTACAACAACTATTCCACCTGGGTGTTGTCCTGTTGTACGCTTAACGCCTGTACAAAGCTCAACTAGTCTTTGTACCTCCGCCTTATTAACGTTCAATTGATGGTCATCCATATACTTTGCAACGTAACCAAAGGAGGTTTTTGGTGCAATACCACTTATTGTTCCTGCTCTAAATACGTTTTCAGCACCAAAAAGCTCTTCAGTATATTTATGAACCTGACCTTGAACATCACCCGAGAAGTTTAGGTCTATATCAGGAGATTTATCACCCTTAAATCCAAGGAAGGTTTCAAATGGTATATCGTGCCCATCTTGAGCAAGCTTTTCGCCACAATGTGGGCAATTTTTATCTGGCAAGTCAAAGCCTGAACCAACACTACCATCAGTAATGAACTCACTGTATCTACACTTAGGGCATCGATAATGTGGTTGAAGTGGATTAACCTCAGAAATACCAGCCATTGTAGCAACAAATGAAGAACCAACCGAACCACGTGAGCCTACTAAATATCCTAAGCTTTCGCTATAATAAACTAGCTTTTGCGCAATCATATATAGAACGGCAAAACCATTTTGAATAATAGAGGTTAGCTCTTTTTCAAGACGTTGGGAAACAACCTCTGGAATAACTCCATTAAACTCATACATGCTCTTTGCTCGTGCCCAGCACATATTTTTAAGGTCATCCTCAGCACCCTCCATATTTGGAGTAAATGTGCCTTTAGGGAATGGTCTTATCGCATCGTAATCTATCATATCTGCAATAAGATTTGTGTTTTTAACTACAACCTCATATGCCTTTTCTTCGCCTAAATACTCAAATTCCTTGAGCATTTCTTCAGTTGTTCTAAAATAAATACCAGTATCACTATCAGCATCCTTAAATTTTTGACCCGATAATAGTATTTTTCTTGTAATTTCATCCTCTTTGTTAATAAAGTGGGCATCGCAAGTAGCAACAACAGGCTTTCCAAGCTTCTCACCTAATTGAACAATTCTTCTATTAAGGTTTTTCAAATCCTCAACACTAGAAGCTCTACCATCAGCAATTAAAAACATATTATTGCAAATAGGTTGAATTTCTAAATAATCATAAAATTCTGCAATTTGCTCAATATCATCATCACTTCTATTATCCAAAATAGCTTGGAAAAGCTCACCAGCTTCACAAGCAGAGCCGATTATTAAGCCTTCTCTATGTTCAACCAAGCTAGTTTTTGGGATTCTAGGATGTCTCTTATAATACTTTAAAAATCCATCCGAAACAAGCTTATAGAGGTTTTTTAGACCAACCTTATTCTTTGCTAAAATTATTAAGTGGTTAGATGGCAAGGTTAATGGGTCGGCATTTTTGTTCATTAAATGATTAATTCCGCTAGTATCGTAAATTCCTTCTCCACGAAGCTTTTCGAGCATACATTCAAAAATATTTGCAAGCATTTCAGCATCATCACAAGCACGGTGGTGATTGAAATCACCTAAATTATAATAGTCGGCAAGTGAATTGAGCTTGTGCTTTTTAAGCTCGGGGTTTATAAATTTAGAAAGCGAAACAGTATCAATATATGATGCTTTAAAATCAACATCGCATTCATAGCAAACACGACGTATAAAGCCTACGTCAAAATTTGCATTGTGTGCAACTAAGGTACGATTGCCAACAAATTTTAAAAATTCAGGCAATACCTCATCGATTTTGCGTGCATCCTTAACCATTTCATCGGTAATGCCGGTTAATTCAACAATTCTTTCAGGAATTGGTCTTTCGGGGTTAACAAAAGTATTGTATCTATCAATAATTTCGCCGTTTTTTAGTATAACTGCACCAATTTCAGTGATTTTATCATTAATATTAGATAAACCAGTAGTTTCAAGGTCAAATACACAAAATTCTTGGTCGAATTTTGTAATAGAATCACCAAAAACAGATTTAGATGAATCATTTACGAAATATGCTTCCATACCGTAAATAATTTTCATTCCCGCCTTTTCAGAAGCAAGCATTACAGGTGGGAAGGCCTGTACATTTCCGTGGTCAGTAATAGCAATTGCCTTATGTCCCCACTCCTTTGCCAGCTTTACAATCTCATCAGGGTCAATTGTTGCGTCCATTTGGGACATCTTGGTATGTAAGTGAAGTTCGACACGTTTTTCTTCAGCGTTATCTTTTCTTTTAATAACATTAATTTTGCTTACATCTACATATGAAAGATAAATTTCACCATCAAAATCATCTAGCTTTATATTACCTTTGATTGCGTACGAATTGCCCTTTTTGAAATACGACAGTTCTTCATCTCTTTTTTCAGTTGGAATGTTAATTTTGATATATATTGAAGAGTCTTTATCAGTAATTCCGATGTTTATTATTGTAACAGTTCCACGCTTGATTTGCTTTTCAGTAATTTCAAAAACTGTGCCAAGTACGCAAACATTGCGCATTCCACTATTGAGATTTCTTATAGGAACAACATTGTTAATTTCAAATTCTCCACCGGTTACATACTCAGCATTTGAAATATCAAATGTAGTGTGCCCACACTTAATGGTCGTACCATTTGTCTCAAATTTAACAGATTCTTTATAAAAAGAGTTAGATTTTTCAAAGTTATTTCTTTGTTGCGCTTTATCTTCGCCCTGAGGTTGAGGTTGAAGAGCTTTTTGAGATGCCTTATATTCTTCAAGTGCATGCTTTAAAATGCTTAATTTCTCATTTTCAAACATCTCAAAGTTTTTCTTATAGTCTTCTCTTTGCTCTATGTAAACAGGAATATCAAGATCAAATTCTCTTTTTATTATTTTTGACATAATTTGACCAGTTTGTCCAGCATCTAATAAATCTAATCCACCTTTTATAAACGGAACCTTGATTATAATCTTCTCT
>JAZNFR010000130.1:0-1873 GCA_045576055.1 Eubacteriales bacterium | reverse complement strand
AAACCTACAAGTTCATATCCTCTGGCAGAACAGAGGGTGTTTTCCAATTAGAGTCTGGTGGTATGCGACAAACTCTTATGCGTTTACAGCCTGAAAGCATTGATGATATTATCGCGTCAATAGCTTTGTATAGACCAGGACCTATGGATTCAATTCCAACATACATTGAAAGAAGACACGATAAATCGAAAATTAGCTACAAAACACCATTAGTTGAGCCAATTTTAAAGTCAACCTATGGATGTATCGTTTATCAAGAGCAGGTTATGCAAATTTTTAGTAAGGTTGCTAAATATTCTTATGGACGAGCTGATATTGTACGCCGTGCTATGTCAAAGAAAAAGGTTGATGAGCTCATTCGTGAGCGCGAAATCTTCATAAATGGTGCTATTTCCAATGGTGTTGACCAAAAAACAGCAACCGAGCTATTTGATGAAATGGAAAGCTTTGCTAAATATGCTTTTAATAAGTCACATGCTGCTGCATATGCGATAATTTCGTATAGAACAGCCTATCTGAAGTGCAAATATCCAAAGGAATACTATGCTTCGCTTATTACCTCGGTGCTTACATCTTCCGAAAAGGTAAGTGAATATATCGAAGAGTGCTCTAAAATCGGAATTCAAGTTTTGCCGCCAGATGTTAATTATAGCGATGTTAATTTTTCAGTTGAAAACAATTCAATTAGATTTGGTCTTTTAGCACTTAAAAATGTTGGTATAAGCTTTATTTCTTCTATAGTTAATGAAAGAAAATTGAATGGAAAATTTAAAGATTTTGACGACTTTTTATACCGTCTAAAAGGCACAGATATGAATAAAAGGCAGCTAGAATCGCTAATAAAAGCAGGCGCTTTTGATTCATTTGGTAAAACTCGTTTACAGCTTTATACTGTTTATGAGGAAGCGCTTGATTCCGTTCAGCGTATTGCAAAAACCACCCAAACTGGACAGCTTGATATTATGCAGTTCTTTAGCAGTCAAGAGGTGCTTGATACTATACCAAAAATTGAGTACCCAGCAACCGGCGAATTTCCAATGAAAACACTTTTATTAAATGAAAGAGAAATTCTTGGTATGTGCTTTTCTGGCCATATTTTAGATGCTTATCTTTCACATATTAATGATTTGCAGCCGCAAAGCATTTCGGAAATAATCACAACTGAAACCTTAAAGGATAAGGATACAGTAAAGATTACAGGCATAATTACGCAAAAGACTTTAAAGAAAACAAAAAATGGCGAAAGCATGGCTTTCGTCAAGGTATCCGATTCTTCTGCGGAAATAGAACTAATTGTTTTCCCAAAAACTCTATTAATGTACGGCGAAAAAATGCAAAACGATAATGTCATTTTTGTTAGTGGACAATTAAGTGTAAGCGATGAACAAATGCCAAAAATTATAGTTAATTCGGTTGAAAATATTCTTTCCAATACTGAATATCAAGAAAAGAAAGAAAAATCTAACCAAAAACTATATTTAAAGGTAGATTCAATTGAATCTAATATCGTTAAAGAAATTATTTCACTTTTAAAAGAGTATTCTGGAGAAACTGAAATCATTTTCTACGACATTTCTAAGAAAAAGTATGTAAAGGCATCGGGAGTAAAAATATCAGCAAATGAAGGCGTCATTTCCGCCCTTAAGATGATATTAGGTCCCGATTCTGTAGTGTTAAAGGATTAATAATATTCTTCAATAATTTCATAAAGCTCTTCTTTGGAGGAAACACTTATTCCTTCCGAGAGGAGCTTTTGATCTTTTTGTGGCAAGGTGAAAATATAAGTATCTAGTGTATAAATTAAAGCTTCATTTTCAAAAATTCCTATTTTACCATTAAAATCTTTAATGATATAAAGTGTTTTTTCTTCTTC
>JAZNFR010000129.1:0-6490 GCA_045576055.1 Eubacteriales bacterium | reverse complement strand
AACACAAAAAAAAAAAAAAAATGGAAATATTTTGTTAAAGTTGCACAAAAAAGAGGACTACTTATAGCCCTCTTGATATTTTTATTTGTCACAAAGTGCCAAGTTGACAAGCATTTTAATGCGTGGATGGATTTGCTCGTGATGTGGGTTTAGCATATGCTGTGTATATACTATTCCTATCTCCTTTACAGGGTCAATTGAGCAAAGTGAGCCAGCGGCACCGTCCCAACCAAATTCTCCAACTGAAGAGAGGTTGCCACCCCAGCCCTCGTAAATTTTAGTGCGAACGCCTAAACCATAGCCATATTCAGCGTTGTTGCGCCATGTGGAAAACTGTGCCATTCTCTTTTCGTCAAGCATATTTGTGCCCATTAGCTTTACTGTGAGTGGGGACAAAATGCGATTGCCATTTGGAGCTTTACCACCACAGGACATTGCTTGAACGAACTTGCCATAATCATCAATTGTGGTAATTAGTCCAGCTCCGCCCGAGTCGTATTCACTTCCAAATACATACGCGTTTGTTTTGCCCTTTAAATCCGCCTCGCCGGTGGAGTAATTAAATATATATTGTTGAGCCATTTTAGACAAAATTTCATCATTTATACGGAAGGTTGATTTTGTCATACCTAGTGGCTCAAAAATCTTCTTTTTCATATATTCGGAGAATTTAACACCTGTTGCCACCTCAACAAGTCCAGCAAGCACATCGTGTCCAAAGCTATACGCCCAGCGTTCTCTTGGTTGATATTCAAGTGGCATTTTCGCAATACCCTTCATCACCTCGCGAGTGGGGGCACGTCCATCTGTTTCTTCTACAATTTTTTTAATTTCTGCGTTAGACGTGTCGTAATTTAAGCCTGCACTCATAGTGAAAAGGTCTTGAATTACCATTTCTCTTTTTTGAGGAACCAGATTAAACGAGCAGTCAGGATTATACACCTTTACCTGTGTGTCCTTGAATTCTGGAAGATACCACCAAACAGGCTCGGCCAAAATAAATGCGCCCTCCTCGTAAGCAGCTAAGGCTGTTGCACAGGTGAGTGGCTTTGTAGCTGAATACATAAAATAGTATTCATCACCTGTCATTTTAATGCCCTCTTCTCTATCGGCGTGTCCAAAGGAATATGCAAAAACCTCCTTGCCGTGATGGTAAACACGGATGCTACCACCCGGGGTGCTTTCTTTTGTAGGAATTGTGTCAAGATATTTTTCAAGGTCGGAAAAAGTGTACATAGCTTATACCTCTTATTGTTTTTATAGGTTCATTTTATCATTATATTTAAAACATTTCAAGTATTATAGCATAAAATGTAGTATGAAATTATCAACTTTATTTTATAACCTAACACATATTGCCTATTTGCACAAGGAAAACGGGCTTGACTACGCCACGCGAGTGGTGGGTGAGACATTATACATATATTTTCAGGATTCAGACGGGGCGCTTGACTGGAAAAATAATTTGGATTTTCCAGCTAGGATGTATGGCACGTTTTTTGCACACAGAGGATTCCTTTCCGTTTGGGAGGTAGCAAAGGAATATTTGAAAGAAGAAATTTTAAACACTGGGTGGCAAAAAATTGTGGTTTCTGGATACTCGCACGGGGCGGCACTTGCTGTTTTGTGCTATGAATATATTTGGCAAGTGCGACCAGATTTGCGTGGCAAAATTGAGGGATATGGATTTGGGTGCCCACGTGTTTTGTGGGGTGTAAAAACACGTGAGCATAGAAGAATTTGGCAAGGCTTTACTGTAGTTAAGAATATTGATGATTTAATAACGCATTTACCACCTTTTATTTTTGGGTATTTCCATGTTGGTAAGATTCTTGAAATTGGGCAAAAGGGGGACTATACAATGATAGATGCACATAGACCTGAAAGCTATCAGCGGGAGCTAATAAATTTCGAATTGTAGGTTCTATTTTACTGTTTGCGTAGCGAATTGCAATGAAGCTTTCTTCGGGATGCTCTCCTCATCCGTCAACTGCGTTGTCACCTTCCCCGCTGGGGAAGGCTTTGGGACTTGTAATTCTACTAAGAAAAGCACCCAAATGGGTGCTTTTTTTATTTCCACTTTACGGTTTCCTTTTCCGCCTTTTTGTTTTCCTTTTCTTCTTTTTTTGCGTCCTTTTTTTCTTGCTTTTCCGCTTCTTTTTTACGCTTTGACTTTAATTTTTCCTTGATGTTTTTTAGCCAAGCCTTTTTCCTTAACTTTTTATCTTGCTGCTCTTGGCAAATTTCTTCAAGCTTTGCTCTTATTTTTTCTTCCTCAATTTCTTCCTCGGTTTGCTTATGTCCTGTAATTTTATGAACGACGTCTATAACCTTCTTTGGCTTTAGGTCGAGTGCTACTGCGTTGACGATAAGCTCCTTACGGTCATCAACCATTGAAATGGCAATATCGAAAATAAGTGAAATTACAAAGCCAATAATCATAAGGAATGTCATTATCAATGAAATTGCATCTAGCTTTGGAGCAGTAGAAAGCTCGATAATCGCTACTGTGATAATAACAATGTGGGTTAATCTTTTTGTGATTTTTACAGTTGTTTTTACGTTTTCTCTATGCTTTTTCTGCACTTTTGTGTAAAACTCTCTTGTGCTGGCTAGGTCGTAAATAAAATACAAAACCGAAACAACCAAAAGTGCTATATTGGCGTATAAAATTCCTGTGCCGAGTGCGATTGCCACTATTAAATAAGCTATGTAAACGATTTGAACGGTAATTTCAATACCACGTGCTAGTCTTTTAATTGCATCTATTGTGTCGCCTATGACACCTCTTGTATATTTAAGCATTTTTATGTCCTTTCTTTTTGAGTCAATGTTTTACTATTGGGCTTTTTGTGCGGAAGCGCATTGTCCAGCTTTGGTAACGCAGGCGGTCTGAAAGATATTTATCTTCAAATGAGTCACTGTGTTGCCACGTGCCCTTGAAGCTTGAATCCCTAACCTCTGGAATACAGTCAAGGCTTGGAAGTTGATTTTTGGGTTCTATTTTAACACTGTTTTTGCCCAGAACGACCTCTAGTGCTGCATAGAGCCAGTCAGCAGGGCCAATAAAGTCATTGCCCACCTTAATTTTTGAAGGCAAAAACTCTCCATCCTTAATTTGGCTAGAGGACAACACAATGTCCTTTGCAGAAACGATAAGTGCCTTATCTATTTCATATGGCTTATCAAGGAAGCCATAAACATCACCACATATGTGCTCGTCCTTACCGAGAAGAAAATCGCAAGTTGCAAGAATCATATCGCTAAGTGAGAGTGATATTGGTGCTTGCATTGGGAAAAAGTCTTCATTTAAATGATTTAATATCATTTCGGCATCGCTCTTTTTAACAACTCTTTCACCATCTGACAAAAGCTCCTCTGAAAGCTCCTTATAGGTCGTGATTCTAAAGCGCGGGTCGGCTTTTATAAAGCGAATGAGCTTGCGCATGCCATTTAAGATTTTTTCCGTCACCTCAGCTGGCAAGTCCTCTGGCTCAATCCACTCACCAAACGGAACAAGGTTTTCCTTATGGTAGTTGACAGCATCCCAAAAGTCGCTTTTTATTGCCATATTTGGGTGGGTATAAATTACTGCCCTTTCACGGGTGGCAAGGTCGTCAAGCTTGGCTTTAATATCCTCATCCGTTGCCTCGCGCAAGAACCACTCAATTCCAAAGTAATAATATACATGGAACATATTGCAGTAATATGCGCCTGTGCCCTCCTTGACATCGCAGAATGTATCTGCGTAAATATGAATTCCCATATCGTGGTAGCCATACATTGCAACGTAGGATTTTTGGTTGCCTGGTGGACAAGCAGAATAAACCCTATCTATACCAAAGGTATCCTTTATGTAGTCAATACCGAGTGACTCTTGACGGATTAACTCTTTTTTTGCTTTATAAAAGTCCTCAATATCGGTATATTCATTTATAATAGGATGAAGCGTGTGCCCATATGTATGGGTGTCTATTTCGTGGTGGGAAAGTGCTTCTATAACGTCATCTCTGCCCCAAGCCTTTAGTTGCTTTGCAAGAAGCCCAACGATTTGGAAGCAGCCACGTACGCCCTCCTCGCGAAACAGGTTTGCCTCATATAAAATACCATCAGCTGCGCGAGATGAGGTAAAATCCTCAGTATCAAATGAAAAAATAATGTCAGTCATTGTATTCTCCAAATCAAACGATTTATTATTTGTATTATAACATTTTATTACATTCTTTGCAAGACATATTTAAATTACAACGCTGCAAATTTCTTCCATTTTATATAATAAATTTATCAATTTTTTAATAAAATATTTATGCAAAAATTACTTATTTACAAATTGTAATTTTTGTGCTAGAATATAGTTAACAAAATTCGACAACAAAGGAGATTTATTATGTTCTGTCAAAATTGTGGAAAAGAAATTGATGATAATGCAGTTGTTTGTGTTCACTGTGGTGTTGCTGTAAATAAGCAAGCAAATCCTATGGATAACCCAGAATATCAAACAGCAAAAACAGGTATGGGTATTTTACTTGCTTTATTACTTGGCGTAATCGGTCTTGTAATTGGTATTCTTCTCTACCCAACTGGCACATACGCAAGAAGCTCTTTTATTAAAGCTTGGGGTATCACCTTTGGTATTAGCATTGGTGTATCTATTCTACTATCTGTATTTTACGTTATATTTGTTTTTGCAATCCTAGGCTCATTCAATGGATTGCTAGGATCAATGCTTTACTATTAAACAAGCAAAAGCGCCCTTTGGGGTGCTTTTTGTTTTTGTGCACGTTGAAATGATGGGATAAAAAAAGCCACGGAAGTCCGTGGCTTTTTTGTTTAATTATTTGCTTGATTCTTCAACAGCAACAGCAACAGTCATACCAACCATTGGGTTGTTACCTGCGCCGATTAAATCGACAATAATTGGTTGAAAGCAATTGACAGATTAAATAAAATATACTATAATAAATTTGATATTTGTAGGTTTGTCCTAGGAGAATTAAAATGAAAAAAATCGTATTAAGTCAAGCACATTTGGATAAAAGAAAGCAAAAAAAGCGTTTCGTTTTAAGAGACGATATTTTTTGCACAATATTGCAACAGAAGATGTGCGTGAAGGATTATTTTGATTTTAGTTTTTCATTTCCCGATGAGGTGGATAAGGTAATCATTGACGGTATGTACTCGGGTGATTGGTATTCTGTGTACGAAAGTGAAATTTTACCGCTTCGCCAAAATCCTATGTTGGCGCGTTTTCGTGACGCGGGGATAGACATTTTTGATGAATGGATAAAGCACGTTCACGGAAGGCAAAAAGAGTGTTGGTTGACATATAGAATTTCAGAGGTTGACGTAGATGAGGATATAAATCCTTTACCGATAAAGGAAGAACACCCCGAATGGTTTATTCCAGCATTTGGATTCACAATGAACAATATGGCTGTGCCGGAAATTCGTGAGCATAAATTAAAGGTAGCCTTAGAAGTGATGAGAAAATACGCTTTTGACGGTTTGGATATTGATTTTGAACGGCACACTCCCATCTTACCAGTTGGCGAGCAATGGGAAAAGCGGGAATGCGTAACGGAATTTATAAGAGAATTACGCACGGAGCTTTTAAAAATTGGGAAGGAACAAAACAGGGTTATAATGCTATCCGCACGAGTTCCCGATTGCTTGGACGGATGCCATCAAGATGGTTTAGATGTGGAAAAATGGATAAAAGAAGATTTGGTGGACTGTCTAACCCTTGGCTCACGCTCATTTGATGTTAAAGTGGAAGAGTTTAGGAAGCTTTCAAAGGATGTGCAGCTATATGCGTGCTACGAGCCCTACCATACTGTTGACGGGTACTTTGCTCCGTCACTTGAAGCACTACGCGGAATTTGGTATTCGCATTTGCAGCGTGGTGCAGATGCGGTAGAATATTTCAACTGGTCAGGACAAGGAAAAAAGGAAATGGTAGCGCATTATGTGAATCTTTATGGGATGGATCCCAAAAAGGAGGATTATGCGCAGTTCGGTAGCGAGGATTTTACGGGTGTAAATGATAAAGAATTTTTGGAAAAGCAGGATAAAGCTTATGTCATTGATAGAAAGGGTGGATATCCTTGGGGTATCGGCTACGGCAATTTAAATGCGGATAGACAGCTTCCTCGCGTTATTGAAAACGACGATGAAGTGCGACTATATGTTGCGGAAAATGTAAAGAAAGCAAAAAGGGCAACTTTAAAATTGTTGTTTGAAGAGCTTTCACAAATTCCCGAAGTGTACTTTAACGGGCAAAAATTGTCTTTCTTGTCGCAACCTCACCGTGATATGCAAGTGACTGCAGAAAAGGTCCCACCTATTTCGGGGCATCCAGTAAGTGTGCGTCTTGCTCACGGAGAAGATCACAGCAAGAGCTGTACTCTCTTCGAGGCGGATTTGACGGGCATAGAAACCAAAATAGGCTACAACATCATACGTGTGTTAACAAAAATGCCCGTAAGTCTTG
>JAZNFR010000128.1:0-4006 GCA_045576055.1 Eubacteriales bacterium | reverse complement strand
TTTTACTCCTCCTTTTCTTTTAAAATAATTTGATATTGCATTAAATTTGCATTTTCCTTAATTTTTATATATTTAAAGCCAAAATGTTCTTTCAATTCATTTACATTTTGCTTTTTATTTCCAATGATTTGAGAAACACTACCTATTGGACATTCAATAAGCAATGAATTTGTAATATTATTTCTAATTCTTTCTAAATTTTCGAGAATTAAATTGTAATAAAGACGGCTTTTAACCATCTCACCTATAGATGGACTATTTGGTCCTGCAAAATAAGAAGTATCAGAGTGGAGATTATCGCTTTCACAAAGACCAATTCTAATGCACGGAACATTATTCTTTATAAAAACTCTCAACACATCAGCTGTACGCGCAACTGCCTCATCTAATGTTAAAGGCATATATTCACCATTTTTAGTGATAGATTCAAGCTCAGTGTTTTTAAATACAAGCGTAGGATAAATTCTTGAACCACTTGCACCTAATTTACATATCTCTTCAGCAGTGTTAATTTCATCTTTAGATGATGAATTCGGCAAGCCAACCATCATTTGACCAATGAACTTAATAGAGGCATCGTTAAGTAATTTTGTTGCAGTAATAGTATCATTGGCAGTGTGCCCTCTTTTAAGACAACTCAAAACATCATCATTCATTGATTGAATGCCTAGCTCGACATACGATATTGTGTATTGCTTTAAAATTGAAATAATTTCGTCATTTATGTAGTCGGGACGTGTTGACATTCTAATACCAACAGCTTGTCCCTTGTCAACATAGCCTTGTGCTTTATCAAGAAGCCTTATCATCAAGTCTCTATCAATTCCTGTAAAAGAGCCACCAAAGAAAGCAATTTCACATAAATCATCAGGATTAGTTGTAGAGAGAACTTCATTTATAATTTCATCAACACTATTTTCATCAAATTGAATTGTACCCGAAATATATCTTTGATTACAAAAAATACACTGATTTGGACAACCTAGATGAGGAATAAAAACTGGAATATTTATATGTCTCATTTGACATCAAATAATGCAAGCGCCTCTTTTGCGGCATTTTGCTCAGCCTCACGCTTTGTTTTACCCTTACCTCTACCAACAACATTAGAATTGATTTTTACCTCAACCTCAAATGTTTTATCATGATCAGGTCCCTCTTCGTTTACACAAACATACTGTATTCTATCATTGCCAAGGGATTGTATAAACTGTTGAAGTGTTGTTTTATGGTCGTAATTAACCTCACTACCAGAAGCTTTAATTTCAGCCTCTATAATAGGAATTAAAAACCTTGAAACTATTTCCTTAGACTCTGAATCAATATAAATTGATGCAAGAAGTGCTTCAAAGGCGTTTTCTAGAATTTTTACGTTTGTTCTTCCGGAAGCCTCCTCACCCTTGCCAAGGTATAAATAATTTCCAAGTTGAATTTTATTTGCAAAGGTTGACAAAGACCTTGTGCACACAAGGGACGCTCTTGTTTTAGTCAATTCTCCCTCAGCTTTTTGTGAAAATCTTTCAAAAAGATACTCACTAACAACAAGAGAAAGAACACTATCTCCTAAAAACTCAAGTCTTTCATTGCATTCACAATCAATCTTGTGTGATTTTTGCTCATAAGCATAAGAAGAATGAGTAAGAGCCGTTTTTATTAAATTTTTGTTTTTAAATTCATATCCGATTGTTTTTTCAAGCAATTCAATCGGCAAAGGATAATTACTCATTTTTCTTCTCCTATACTTATAAATTTTCAGTCATTTTTTCTATTACGTTATGCTCATAAAACTTAACTGCTTGCTTTACGGCATTTCTAATATCCTTTTCCTTCGAGCTACCGTGTGCCTTTATAACTGGTTTATTTAAACCGAGTAATGGTGCGCCACCATATTCAGAAGCATCAAACATCATTCTGAAATCTTTTAATTGTTTTTTTATACACATATATGATGCTTTAGTTATTAAGTTAGTAGTAAACATGTCCTTAAGTGAACGGAACATAAATGTACCTAAGCCTTCAATAAGCTTAAGCGTAATGTTTCCAGTAAATCCATCGGTAACTAAAACGTCACAAGGACAGCTTGTAAGCTGCTTAGATTCAACATTACCAATAAAATTAATGTTTTTATTCTTTTTTAATAATTTATAGGCTGCTTGATGAACTGCTGTACCCTTCATTTCTTCAATTCCGTTATTCAAAAGACCAACTCTTGGCTTTTCAATATTGAACATTAAATGAGAATATGCAGAGCCAATAATAGCCCATTGCTCTAAAATGTCTTCATTAACCTCAGGGTTTGCACCTGAATCAAGCATTAAAATCGGTTTTTTAAATGGTAAAACTGTTGCAATTGCACTTCTTCTAATGCCCTTTTGTTTTCTTATCATAAGGGTTGAACCTACGTGAAGCGCACCGGTATTCCCAGCACTTAAAAAAGCATCAACCTCTTCGTCCTTCAATGCCTTTAAGCCTAAGGTCATAGAGCTTTCGCTTTTTTCCTTCATGACAACCATAGGATCATCTTCCATTGTTATTTCCACAGATGTATGTACTATTTGAATATTTTCAGGTATTGTTTCTCCAATTTCTAAAAATGAATTAAGAATCGACTTTTCGTCTCCAAATAATACAATTTCTATGTCTTTATTATCATTCGCAGCAAGATATGCTCCCTTTACAATTTCTAAAGGCGCATTATCTCCGCCCATTGCATCAATAGCTATTTTCATTTTTCAATCTCACTTTTTAAAGATTTAATTTTTAAAATTGCTCTTTTTGCTAATTCTTCATTTCTTGCTTTTTTTCCACCCTTTACTTTATAAGTAAGTGGTGCAACTATTCCAAAGTTTGCATTCATAGGTTGAAAATTGCCCGAAAAAGCTCCATTTTCAACATAGTGTGATAAAGCACCAATGACAGTTTCATCGGTAAAATCTACCATTTCTTGACCTTTAGCTAAACAAGCTGCATTAATTCCAGCAACAAAGCCCGAGGAAGCTGATTCAATATATCCCTCAACTCCTGTCATTTGACCTGCGAAGAATACATTAGGATTAGATTTGAGTGAAAAGTACTTATTCAAATATTTAGGCGAATTTATATAAGTATTTCGATGCATAACACCGTATCTTAAAAAGTTTGCATTTTCAAGTCCTGGTATTTTTGAAAATACTCTTTTTTGTTCGGCAAAGGTAAGATGCGTTTGGAATCCAACAAGATTATACATCGTACCATTTTCATTTTCCTTACGGAGCTGAACAACTGCAAAATAGGTTTCTTTAGTAACTGGATTTTCAATGCCCACAGGCTTCATAGGTCCGAAAAGCAAGGTTTCAAATCCACGCTTAGCCATAACCTCAACAGGCATACAACCCTCAAAAACCGTAAGCTTTTGAGACTCAGAATCAAAGTCATGTAGCTCTGCTTCTTTTGCAGTTATTAATGAATTATAAAAGTCCTTATATTCATCCTCTGTCATAGGACAGTTAATATAATCTGCATCACCCTTATTATACCTAGATGCAAAGAATGCCTTTGACATATCTATAGAGTCAAACTCGACAATAGGTGCTGCAGCATCAAAGAAATGTAACCCAGTCAAGCCTAGCTCGGCTTTAATATATTGTGCCATCTTATCAGAGCTCAGTGGTCCTGTTGCAATTATAGTGATTTCATCAGTATTGATTTCACTAATCTCTTCCTCGAAAATTGTGATATTAGGATGATTTTTAATCTTTTCCGTAATATATGAGGAAAATAGCTCTCTATCAACCGCAAGTGCTGAGCCAGCAGCAACCCTGTTGTTATCTGCCGCCTCCATAATTAAAGAATTCATTTCTCTAAGCTCAGCTTTTAAAACGCCAATTGCATTAGAAAGCTCGTCAGAACGCAATGAGTTTGAGCAAACAAGCTCGGCAAAATTATCGCTTTTATGCGCAGGTGATTTGCAGGTTGGCTTCATTTCGTAAAGCTCAACCTCTATTCCCGAATCAGCAATTTTTAAAGC
>JAZNFR010000127.1:0-6093 GCA_045576055.1 Eubacteriales bacterium | reverse complement strand
CTCAATATCCTCGTAGGTCTCAGTTGGTAAGCCGTTCATAAAGTATAACTTTACTTGGCTTTTTCCACCCTCAAACGCTAAGCGAACGGCATTCAAAAGATCTTTTTCATATAGATTCTTATTAATAGCATCACGAAGCCTTTGAGTTCCCGCTTCTGGTGCGAATGTAAGACCACTTGAGCGTACGCCGGATATTTTGCGCATTAATTCACGTGTGAAGCTATCTGCACGCAGTGACGGCAAGGATAGATTAATTTTTTCATCATTTGTCCACGCCAAAAGCCTATCCGTTGCCTCGTGTAAGCAAGAATAGTCACTGATTGAAAGTGATGTCAATGATATTTCATTATAGCCGGTGTTTTTGTAGATTTCGCGAGCTTGACAGTCTAAAACCTCTGCACTTTTTTCGCGAACAGGACGGAAAACCATACCTGCCTGGCAAAAACGACAGCCGCGAATACATCCACGGAAGGTTTCTAGCATAATTCTATCGTGTACGGTTTCAATATACGGCATAACCGGTTTTAATGGGAAATACGAAGTATTCAAGTCCGAGATGACACGTTTTACTACGCGCTTAGGAACATCGTCAAATTTAGGCTCAAATGACTTTATAGTGCCGTCCTCGTTATACTCCACATCGTAAAGTGATGGAACATAAAATCCTTCTAGATGAGATGCCTCACGCAAAAATTTCGCCTTTGTATAAGTGCCCTCATCCTTCATTTTAGTATATAGGTTTACTAGCTCACAAAGTGCCTCCTCACCTTCGCCTATGCTGAAAATATCGAAAAAGTCAGCCACAGGTTCGGCATTATAAGCGCACGGACCACCACCTAATATGATCGGGTGCGAGTCATCTCTCTCGTTTGCATATACAGGAATACCTGCTAAATCAATCATATTAATTGCAGTTGTATAGCAAAGCTCATATTGTAGCGAAATTGCCATAAAATCAAAGCTTTTAACCTCGTCCTTTGATTCAAGTGCGAAAAGAGGAATCTTATGCTCGCGCATTTTGTCCTCCATATCAAGCCATGGGGCAAAAACCCTTTCGCACCATACGTCTGGTAGCTCGTTTATTGCTCCGTACAAAATCTTTATTCCGAGGTTTGACATTCCTATTTCATAGGTGTCTGGGAAGCAGAATGCCACCCTTGTTTTAATTTTTTCTTTATCCTTGATTATTTGTCCATACTCACCACCGGTATATCTTGCAGGCTTAGAGACGGATTTTAAAATTGAACTGATATTTTTTTGCATTATTTTCTCTTAGGCAACAATAGGCATGAAACAACATACATAAAGAACGCAAAAACTATATGTATAAGTACAATAATGCCTGACGGAAGTACATTTAATGGACCAAAATTAATTGGTGCAAAAATACAAAGTGCTAGGTATGCTAATCCTAAAACAGCTGATAAAATTTTTATTGCCTTGACAACCTTTCTAATTTTTAGAATCCTTTTACACATTGGCACGGCCTTAAGCAATGCGCATGAAGAGCCTTTAGAAACAATCTGTCCATCACACCAAGAGGTTGTTACTGGTGCCTCTGACGCTGATGAAAGCTTTATAACTCTAACGTACTTTTTGTTAAAGCCTGTAAGCTTATTAATCATATCATTATTGATATTGGGGTCAAAGGTTCTAATGCCAAGCTTGACACCCTTTGAGTTAACGTATTTTGTTGTTTTATAGAATTCCTCATTAACGTCGTATTTTATATACATTTTCGAGCAAAGAATTCCGTCACAAGCCATATACATAACGCTTAAATCATTCTTTTTGTCACGATCTGCACCAACCTCTATGCCTTGTGAGGTCATACCAAACTTGTCGGCAAAAATAACCGAATGACCATCAATGCTAACGCTCAAATAGCTTCTTCCTGCGCAAACAAAACGTGCGCGAGAGCTTTTTGGAATAGAATTATTAAGCATTTCATCAAAAACACGAGCTAAAGGACCACCTACAGTTGCAAAGCCACTAGCTGCCAAATAAGTGATTCTTTCAATGTCATAATCGTTATAGCCCATAATGTTTTTAATTTTAACATTCTTAGGTGGAAAAATTGCAGTATCATTTACAACTGATACAGTTACGCTTGCAAAATCAAGAATTGATTCCTCTCCAATTATGGAAACTCCATCCTCATAAAGTGATGCATTTGCAAGATAGAAAGGAACGCTATATACGAATAAAATTCCCACAGGAAGAGTCAAGAAAAGACCAACAAAGAAATAGTTACCCGCAATATAAGGGTTCATATGAGTTCTATCAAAGAAAAGGGATGTAATTGCTAATGCAAGTGGAAAAACAAAAGCAAAAATATAATATATTTTTAAATATTTTCTTGTATCAACGGATGTGTTTGTGTTTACAAAATAATTCTTAACAAAAGGTGTTTTTCTTGCACGACCAATCTCACCAATAAACTCACCATTAGATGTTGTAAAGGTATCAAATTCAGTTTCTGCGCTAGTTTCTTGAACCTTTTCAAGCACGAATTTTGGTCTTTTTACGGAGATAACACCAAATCCGTATCTTTCTCTTTTGATGTTAATGTGTGTAAATACAACTGAATATGTAAGTGCAGCACACGCTGGGAAATTGAGAAGCATAATCTTTGTATTGTAGCCGAAAGCAATAAACAAAACTGTGGCAACAGTATGTAAAACGCCTGCGAGCATAGCAAATACCGCCACTGATTCTGGCGCTAAATCTCTTTTGAATATTGAACGAATTCCGTGAAAAAGCTGTTCACGCGCGCAAATAATGCAGCCTAAAAGACATACTGCACTTGCAATAATGTGAACATATGGGTGCTTTGAAATATCAAAATATTCAACGCTGTTAAAAAATTGCGCAATGTTTTCAATAAAGAAAACGAATGCAAGAAACACCATGGAAAAAGCGATTTTTCTAACCGAGCTGCGCTTTGCATATTGATACATTTCGATAATTTCGTTCTTTTGGTTAACATCTGTATATTCATATTCGTTTGAATATATATCATCCTTTGCAAATTCAGATGTATTTTGTGGCTTATCCAAAGAGGTAACTGTCTTATGCGTACCAGTTTCGGAGATTCCAAATGCTTTCATAAACTGTTTATCTGCGTTTACAGAGCTTGCATATGCGTCATCAACCTTGAAATCTTCAATTTTTTCATCCTGACCGCCATGCCAAGTAGCTGTGTAGCTCTTTTCTGGTTTAGGCTTGTTTAAATTTTCGGCAACCTTAGTAAATATGGCACCATCAGGAGAAACCATATCACTTGAATCCTCGGGCACTACTAAATCAAGCTCTTCGTCATCAATAAATTCAGGTTCAACCTTTTTCTTAGACATTTTGCTCTCCTTTCATTAAAGTCCTCTCTGTTTTCTTGCAACGTGGCAAAGAATAACAGAAGCTGCAGTTGATACGTTAAGTGAGTTAACTTTACCAAACATAGGTATTGAAATTATGTAATCACTATTATCCTTTACAATTTTAGAAACGCCATTTCCCTCTGAGCCAAGGACAACTGCGCATGCACAGTTGAAGTCGGTTTCATAATAATCACTACCTCCTGCCTCGCAGGTAAATATCCATAATCCTTTTTTCTTAAGCTGTTCAATAGTAGTGGCTATATTTGTAACCTTAGCGATTAGCATATGCTCAATAGCGCCAGCTGAGGATTTGTAAACAGTTGGGGTAACTCCAACAGCACGTCGCTTAGGAATAACGACGCCATGAGCTCCCGCGCACTCCGCACACCTAATTAACGCGCCGAGGTTATGAGGGTCTTCAATTGAATCAGCAACAACAATGAGAGGCTTCTCCCCTCTTTCATTTGCTAAATCAATCATATCATCAATAGTTGAATACTCCTTCATTGAAGCTATTGCAACTATTCCTTGATGGTTAGCACCCTCGGCCAAAAAATCAAGCTTTTGGGCTTCGGTTTCAACAATTGGAATACCGCGCTCAACAGCTTCGGCAACTAAAACCGTAATAGAACCCTCGTGTGAACCGCCCTTTTTTACATAGATTTTTTCAATTCCACGTTCACTTTTTAAAAGCTCACGAACTGCGTTTCTACCAACAACAGCACCATTTTCGCTCTCCATTTTTTCTTCCAAATATGGTTCACGATATGGTTTATAGTCATTTGAGGTGGACTTATTATAATTTGATTTTTTATAATCTCTTTTTTGATTTTTAAATGCCATCGTTTTTTCCCCACTGAATCGACATACTTATATATATTGTAACATATATATTTTATTTTGTACAGTAAATTTTAAATTTTTGCTTAAATTTTTTATTACCTTTTTTGACAAAAAATAAACTTTCTTTTAAAAGTACGAAAAATAAAAAAGAGCTATTTAGCTCTTTTCTATCTCAAATATAATTCACTAAAATTATTCTTGAACTTCTGCTTGTTTCTTCGCGAAGCACTCACTGCAGTAAACAGGTTTTTCGTTGTTAGGTTGGAAAGGAACCTTTGCTTCTTTTCCACACTCAGCGCAAACTGTTGTAAATAGCTCTCTTGGTGCCTTAGCTGCATTCTTTTTTGCATCTCTACAAGCCTTACATCTCTTTGGCTCGTTTTCTAGCCCCTTTTCAGCATAGAACTCTTGTTCACCAGCTGTAAATACAAACTCGTTACCACAGTCCTTGCAAACTAATGTCTTGTCCTCAAACATTTTTTCTCTCCCTTGAATTTTTTTATACGTAGCCGTAGGCTAAGTAACTATTTAATTGTGTCGCGAATCTTAGACCTACTTCTGTAAATTGCATTGTTAACAGATTTTTCGCTCTTACCGACTACAATTGATATTTCCTTCGCGCTATGACCATCGGCTTTTAGCTGAATTATCTTCTTTTCATACGGGGACAGAGTGTTACCCAAACGGGCAAGAAGTTCTCGATAAACGACAGTATCTTGAATGCCATCGCTATGCGAAGGCTCAAGAAGCTCCCTCTTTACTCGCTTTTTCGATTTGAATTTGCGTACGCATGATACAAGGCGATTTCTTACGCAAACCCTTGCGTAAGCACCAAATGTTACTCGCTCATTATCAATATCGTAATGTAAAATCGCGTCATTAAAAGCAATTTGTGCTTCTTGCATAAAGTCATCAAGTGAAACCTCATCAGCGCACAAGGCGTGATACTTTTTCGCAAGATTACTAAGGAGCGGAAAGTATACTGAGGATAGTTGTTCAAAAGCAATTTGATCAGAGTCTTTTGCACGGGAAATTAGTCCCTTAGTTTCCTCCATAATACCCCTTTCCAATACGCACCAAGCTCAAAAAGCAAAGTCATACTATAATTATAATATTACATCTGTCGTTTGTCAAGTGTTTTTTGTTAAAATCGACGAAATATCTAATTTTTTTAGCATTTTTTTGTGCAACATCAACAAAACAAACTAGCATCTTAGTTTTTATTTTTCGAAAATGTAATTCATATCGCCAGAGACTAATGCCATAGTCCCTTGGAAAATAACCTCTGGACGTCTTTTGAAATTGTAAATCATTGTATCGGATTCTTTTTCGCTATCAACCTCGATAGTGATTTCAAGAACACGTCTACCCTTTTCCACTATTTCACAGTGTACAGAAAACTTACCATTTGCAAGTGGAGTTTTTGTGCAGTTTACGGAAGCTCCTCTTTTTTCGAAAGAAAGATAACGAATTGCACTGCGGTAGCTAGCTTCTTTGATTGTACTTGATATTTGGTCAGACAATGCTGCAGCAATTCTTTTACCTGATTCGGAAACGATGTAAGTAATCTCTTCTTTTTCATCAAGATAACCAGAATCTATAACGTGCTTGCCTTCAACAAGCTCTGTAAAGCAGTCGCCACATTCGAAGTATCCTGCGATATTTTCTTGTGACAAAATTGAGCAAACGTCGTTACAGTTAACTGGATAACCGATTCTTTCCATCAAATGTAGAATAAAGACCTTAATTTCACTCTTGTCAGTCATTTTTACTCCTTTTGTGTCCATAGGACCCTGTTATTTAAAACTTAAGTTACACTAATCTTACCACAAAATAATCAAATTATCAACGATTTTTTAGCAAAAATTAAAAT
>JAZNFR010000126.1:0-2775 GCA_045576055.1 Eubacteriales bacterium | reverse complement strand
GCTTCAATGCCCTGAGGTATCATAATTATTAAATATGAACGAGAATCAAGATAAACCGTTTCATACTTTTTAATAGTAATACTTGATGGGCGTGGGCGCAAGGAAAGCGCTGTATAATTTGTCATTGCAGATGCAACCTTTGTGGCATTGTCAAGAATCTTATCAATTTCTGACATCTTAAAGGAAAGTAGCTTTTTAAGGTCACCAACCTCTTTGTTTTTGGTATCGTACTGAGCAACCAATGTATCAACATAAAATCTATATCCAAGCTCAGATGGGATACGACCAGCTGAGGTATGTGGCTTTTCAAGATAGCCAAGCTCCTCTAGCTCTGCCATTTCGTTCCTTATAGTAGCTGAGGAATAAGCAATGTCCATTTCTTGGGTGAGATACTTAGAGCCAACAGGCTCCCCAAGCTTTATATGCGCTTCAACAATTGCTTTTAATATTAACTTTTTTCTATCACTTAAAAGATGTTCTTCAAAGCTCATAAGGACACTCCTTTCATTTTTAGCACTCTCAAACTAAAAGTGCTAAACTCTATGAATAATATACCACCATTTTATTGGTTTGTCAAGACTTTTTTAAAAATATTTTTTGGAATTTTTAGCAAACATCGATTTAAAGTGCTTAATCTTGTTTTTGCCCTTTTTTCTCTCCTTTTTCTACATATTTATATAATAAAAAGCGCACACCTTAGCGGTGTGCGCTTCTATTTTGTTGGATTATTTTACAACAACGTATGATGGGTTTTCTGTAACTGTGATTGTTACGAAGCCGTCCTTAATTTGAAGGTTCTTAGAAACGCCATCAATATCTCCGTTCTTTGCTGTTGTGTGAACAGCAGATGTACCATCAACTCTTAATTGGAAGTTTTCAACAACTGTTCCATCAGAGGTTGGGCACCATACTGCGTAGCCAACTTTACCCTTACCATCAGCAAATTCGTATACCCAAACGTCTGGGTTGCCAGAATCAATTTCCTTAACGAATGTCATATCGCCAATAGTGTTAGTAAGTGTGTACATATAGTAGTAACCATCTTTAGCTTCCATATAGCTCTCTGTTGTGATACCAGCAGGATTGTCGTTTGTTTTTAGTGAAACCTCTTGGTTATTATCTTGTCTATAGTACTTAGAAACCTCCTCAGAGCCTGAGCCAGTTGTTACCTTATATACCTTGAATTTTTCGCCTACAGGGTTACCCTCTGCATCGTGCATTTGAGCCTCGAGAAGTGGCCAGTCGCCTTCTTCAGTATAAGGAGCTGCCCAAATACCGCAAGTACCATACTTACCAATAGCTACTACTTCACTAGTACCAACGTCCTCACACATGTACATTGTTGCCTTATCTACACCCATAGATGAAAGCAAAATATATGCGCGAACAAGCCACATACCTTGAATTTCACGTGCTCTTAATACCTTTTCGTATTCCGAAATTTCTCCGTCGCCGTTTGCATCCTTAGTATTATATGCGTGAGCTGAGGTCATTGTTTCATATGATTGGTTTGTATCCCAACCGAATTCGGTTAGCCATACCTCAACATTAGGATAATATTTATCTCTATATTGAACAAGGGCTGTGAGTGATTGAACAAGTCCAAACTCCTCAGGGCTAACACCAACAATAATTTGTTGACCGTTCATTGTAAAGTACTTACCGAAGTATGTATGAACGTTGAACGCATCCATAGCGATGCAGTTGTCAGTTCTGTTTGCTCTCATCCAATATGCCATTGACATAATATATCTGTCTTGAACACCTGCAAGACCTGCAATAGCAAGCTTGATATCAGGGTCGGCAGTCTTACCACCGAATGGGTATGAGAAGCTGTTTGGATTGTAAACATTTGAAAGAAGTGTTCTTTGGTGTCCGTCATATGCTGCAGACTGTAAAGCCGCAAGCTGATATGGTGTTGCACCTGCTGCATCCTCACCATTTGGCTCGTTACCAAGCTCAATCCACTCGATATATCCGCGACCAGCTGTTGCACCTGGAACTGCGTCAGAGTGAGCAATCATATTTTCAACGAGATAGCCCATCTTACTGCTACCATAACGTGCAGCGTATTGATAGATAAGGTCTGCGTATGCAGCGTATGTTGATGGGAGATATTTTTCTTCCCAAGATGCGATTGTGCCAGAAAGCTTACCCTCAAATTCATCATAAATTCTTGCAGGGCTGGAGCCTTCGTTCCATTGTAAGCAAGGAATAACTAAGAAGCCAGCCTCACTATAATCCTTATATGCCGCGTCAAAGTTACCAACAACGGTGTTTCCAAGGTTAACTGCCTTACCTGGGAATGAACCATTTGAGTATGACCAACCAACGTTGTGGTACTCACGAATTACGTATGAGCATGCAAGCTGTTCAAATGTACAGTTACCGCCACCGCCAGCAACGAAACCACATTGTCCCATCATCTCGCCAATTGTTGGGCGCTTGTGACTTGAGGTTTCTTGAATTTCCATATCAGCGCTTTCACCCAAAGCATAACCGTATACGATTACTTCATTTGGTGAATGTCCGTCAACGAATTCAACTTGTACGTATCTTGCTTCTTTATTAACAGAAATTTCTTGGAATGTGTATGGTTTTAATTTATCAGCAGTAATCTTCATCTCGAAATCCCAATGCTCAGGAGTTAAGAAGTTAGCTGCTTCCTTTGATGTACGAACAATTACATCATATGTCTTATCAGCATAGAATAGCATAACTGTATCGACATAGTGAATGTATTCAAGGTCTATGATTGGAGTTAAGCTTGTGCCA
>JAZNFR010000125.1:0-1872 GCA_045576055.1 Eubacteriales bacterium | reverse complement strand
CTTGCAAAAGGCACAAGAAGAGGAGCAAAAGGCCAATTACGAGACCAAACTATCAATCCTTGAGAAACTACAGGAACTTGTTGCAAAAGCCGAACAAGGAACACCCGACACCACAGAATTCAAATCCCTGCAAGCACGCTGGAAAGAAATTAAGAATATTCCACAAGACAAAGTATCCGATTTATGGAAACAATATCAGCTTTTGGGCGAGCAGTTTTACGATGTTCTAAAAATAAACCACGAGCTACGAGAGTATGACTTCAAGAAAAACCTAGAGGCCAAAATATCTATATGTCAAACAGCCGAAGCCCTCACTACCGAAGAAGATGTTGTAGAAGCCTTCAGACAGTTGCAACAGCTCCATAACGAGTTCCGCGAGATAGGCCCTGTTGCACAAGAGCTACGTGAGGAGGTGTGGACAAGATTCAAGACTGCATCCACCACTATTAACCGTCGCCATCAGGAGTTCTTCGAAGAAAAGAAGGAGCAAGAGCCCATAAACCTTGAGAAGAAAAGCGCACTCTGCGAACAGATTGAAAACATCGATTACACCAAGCTCACAAGTTACCAAGCTTGGAACGAGACGACACAAAAGATACTCGACCTGCAAGCAGAATGGAAAGAGATAGGTTTTGCACCGCAAAAAATGAACCTCAAGATATTCGAACGTTTCCGCGCCGCTTGTGACGAGTTCTTCAAACGCAAAAGCGACTATTATAAAGAGGTAAAAAATGCGCTCGCCGCAAACCTGGAAAAGAAGAAACAGCTTTGCGAGATTGCAGAGCAATTAAAAGACAGCGACGATTGGAAAGCTACTGCCGACAAACTGACAAAGCTCCAAAAAGAATGGAAAGAAACAGGCCCTGTTGCCCAGAAACATTCCGAAGCTGTTTGGAAACGCTTTGTAGCGGCTTGTGACGAATTCTTTGAAAGACGTAATGCAGCAACATCCTCACAGCGCAAGGAGGAACAAGAGAATCTTAAACAAAAACGCGTTATCATAGAGAGCATTGCTGCTATAGATGCTGCAATAAACGAGCAGGAGCAGGTAAAGATGCTCAACGAGCTAATGCAAGAATGGAATAGCATCGGACACGTTCCTTTCAAAGAGAAAGATAAAATATACAAGGAATACAAACAGGCGATCAATGCACTTTACGAACGCCTGCATTTGAACGCAAATGAACGCAAGCTCGCATCGTTCCGCAACAATATCGCCAAAGGTGGCAATAGCCTGCAACGCGAGCGCGAGCGTCTTATAAGGCAATACGAGGCACTAAAAGCCGAGATTACGACCTATGAGAACAATTTAGGTTTCTTAAACACATCGAACAAGAAAGGACAGAGCTTAGTCGATGTGATGCGTCAAAAGATGGAGAAATTAAAAGGCGACGCAGAAGTCATACTCAAAAAGATTCACCTCGTAGAGGATGAAATAGAGAAAGCTTAATACTTTTAAACAATTAATTGATATGGGCTACGCATATGCGTAGCCCATATCAATTAATCTAAAAAGAGAAAATCTCTAACTATTCATATATAATACAGAAGCTACATACACAAGAGAAATATATGCAACAAAAAAAAAAGCAACAACTATCGTTGTTGCTTTTATACTTATAACCCTCTTAATTATTCCGCAGCAGGTGTCTCCACTGTTACATCAGCAGGAACCTCCTCTGTAAAATCAGGAGCAACCTCGGGATTTACTATACTATTTTCAATAGCATTCTGTTGAATGATGCTGGCATCGGAAACTGTTGCGTGAGGAATAGCCCAAGCAGCAAGAATGCTTAGTACAACCATAAATGCAGCAAGACTCCAAGTTGCTTTCTCCAAGAAATCAGTTGTCTTTCTAACACCCATAATCTG
>JAZNFR010000124.1:0-2617 GCA_045576055.1 Eubacteriales bacterium | reverse complement strand
TTTGTTTAGTAAAAAGGCAAAAAAAGAAACCACCCATTGAGTGGTTTCTTTCATTATTAAATATTAAAATTATTCCTCATCAGATCCTTGATTTGCTTTTATAAGCGCAAGCATATCTGCGTGAGTTACTATAGCTGCCTCAGCATCTACTGTCTTGTGGTTGAGGTAAGAAATTGTTCCATCAACTACAACGTAGCCATTGCAGTGTAGTGCTTGGTTTTCTGGTAGGTTAGATACATTAAGTGTTAGCTTGTTGTATCTTGTGCCTTGCATTTCTGCCTTTAATGTATTTGCATCTGGTGTGAGTGTACCATTTTCATATGTCAAAGGTGTTCCGTCTGCTGCTGCACTTACTACAAGTCCATAGCTTATTTCTACGCCCTTATATTCAGCATATGCTTGGATTAGCTTTGAGTTTGCATATACGATATATGATACATTTGTGAAATCATTTTCTGATATTGAATAGCCGTATTCTGTAAAGAGGTTTGTTCCCTCTTCTGCTTTTTCTACGTCTGTGTTACATTGTGCGCAGAAATATTGGTGAATTGCATCTGCAAAATAGTTTGCTACTCCATTTACCTCTGGGTAGTACTTGCCTGTTAGGTTGTCATAGTTGTGTCCTAGCGCTACTGAGCCTTCTTCTACTACAAATGAGAGCTCCTTACCACAGAAGCAGTATGTGAAGTTGCCTGCTGGAGCTGTGCAGGTTGCATCCTCGTGTGCATCTAGACGCGGGCTGTGAAGGTGTTGTGCCATATCCTCTGTATAAGAATACGTTTTAAATTCATCCCCAGTTACTTCGTACTTTTCACTCGGAGCCTTAAAGTTTAGGTCGTAATATGTTTTTGATGCGCAGAAATATGCATAGCAGTTGGTTGGAGCTGATGGATAATTAATTTTGAACGTCATGCTTGTAACACCCTTATCGTTAGGGTTAGCAAAGAAGAAACTTATGTTATTGTATCTGCCGTCACGAGGACCGAAGGAAAATGTTTCCATATCGCCAAGGAAAACGTAGGTCTTAGGACATGTTGACGTTCCACTTGCCGAGAAAGCACCCTCTCCAGCAGCGATACTTTTTATGGTCGTTGGGAATACAACAACATCGTTGATATTTTTACAGGTCCTAAATTCAACGCCTACTACAGATGAAAGATTTGATGGCATATAGTAAACCGTTTCTCTCGTTGGTTGAACGAAATTCGCACCTAACCAATTGCCGTTTTCGTCCTTAACTGAGAATGGCTTTTCAACAAAGTAGGCGCTTGAACATTCTTGAAATGCGCCATTGCCCCAGCCTTCAGCTTGACCAATTGTTGTTAGAGTTGATGGTAAATATACAGCATTAAGTGCGGCACAGCCATCAAATGCAAGTCCCCTGATAGTTGTGCATCCCTCGGGAATAGAAACAGCCTTTAAAGATGTGCAACCCTTGAAGGTTTTATTTGCTATAGTTGTTATAGCCGTCTTGAAATCAACATATTCAAGACCGCTACAGTACTCAAACACACCCCAGTCCAATGTTACATTACTTGAAAACGTTACGTATTTTAACGAGGTACAACCGTTAAAAGCGCTATTTTTTATTGAAGTAAGCGTGCTTGGAAAGGTTACCTCTGTAAGGCTGGTGCAATTTTTGAATGCAGAATAGTTCATTTGGGTTATATTTCCCAAATCAACGCTTGCCAAAGCAGAACAGCCCATAAATGGTTCCTTCGCAATGGATGTCATAGTGCTTGGCAAAACAATCTGCTTAAGTGAGGTGCAGTTTTTAAACGCATAGTCGCTTACTGAAGTAGTTGAGCCGAGGTCAACCGTTTCAAGTGCGGTACATCCATAGAAATGGCTATCTCCCTCTTTATGCTTTATTGCACCCTCAATAACAACCGATTTAAGGCTTAAGCACTCCTTAAATGCAGAGGACTTTATTTTTGTAACTGTTGATGGGAGAACCAACGATTTTAATCCGCTACCGTAAAAGGCGCTTTTGGATACTGTTATAGCGATACCGAAATCAAATGATTCAAGCGCGGTCCAATTTTGAAAAGCCGCCTCGGGAATTTCATTGCATGAGTTAGTAACACTAAACCACTTTATTTCCTTACAATTTGCGTAAGGTGTGGTTGCTTTTGTAAAGCTTGTAACAACGGTTTTATCGCTGTTTTTAGCAGAAGCGCTTGATAGGTCAATTCCAACAATAGTGTCCTTGCTTATTACATTTGCAAGGTCGTTGTCTGAGTAGAACTCTGAATCAAAGGAAAGTGTTGGAGATGAGGAATTTGAATTTGAGGCGTAAGCGTTTACATAGTCGGTTCCGTCCGCTAACTTAACCTGAAATTCAATGTAAGGGTTTGTTGTTTCAGCACTTACCGAAATTGCGAACAAGCATGTAAGCACTGCTACTATTGAAAGAACAAGTAGAATTTTCTTTTTCATAATTTTTCTCCTTTTACGCGTATCACGTTGTTTATGTTAGTATATTAACACATATGTGGAAAACTGTCAAGTTGAACAAAAAAAAAAAAAAAATGCATTGTTTTTGTGGATAATGCACAAAAATAATACAATTTTAAATTATTCAAGATTTTTTTAATTTAATTATTTTTTGCCGAAA
>JAZNFR010000123.1:0-4227 GCA_045576055.1 Eubacteriales bacterium | reverse complement strand
GTCGCTGTTGATTGACTCGCTATCCCAGTAATAATGGTAGAAATAAGAGCCCTTTTTTATTGCATCTTCGATTGCAAGTCTATCTAGCTCTGCCTGGTTTAATTCTTTAAAAACCCTTGTGGCAAAGGCGTTGAAGCCTTCCATGTCAGCTAAAGGAGAAAAGCTTTTATAAGAAATTTTAACAGGGGATGACAAAATTGCGCCCTTCTTTTGTCGACACACCATTTTGATAATATTTACCACAGGGCGAGGTAAATTTTTAGTGCTTTCGGTTGGCTGTGGCCACTGTCTGCCCTCATAAAAATCAATGCAGGATGGTATCTTATCACGCAGACCCGATCTGATTTGATAGTCGAGGGCCTTTTGGTAGTAACACCAAAGTGGCGTCACGTTCAATGAGAAATTGTCTTGCCATTTAGCCATTCGTCAAGTATCTCCTTATATGACATTTCATCCACAGGGTCTGGGTTTTTGCTCGTTTTGTGGCTTGAAAGCTCTCTTTCCAACAAAATGAGCCTGTTTTCAAGTTCAATAAGTTTTTTCTTTGTTTTAAACATTTTACCACTCCATGTAGTTTTCTTCTTGCAAGGTGGGAGGAGAAAAATTTTTCGAAATGAAATCTGTGCTTGGCTTGAACCTCACTGGAGAATGTACATAATCAATTGAAATGTATCTCGCTATGGCACTTGCCATAACTAAGTCATCGTGTGCTCCGTCCGCGGCAGCGCTTCTGCCATCATTCCTTTTGATAAAGGTGCTCATTTCCATAAGTGTTTCTCTGTCTGTTTCAAGATAAATATCTTCTCTCATCACAGTAACTAAATTAGAAATGATGATGGGTCTAGTTACGGACGTTGTCAAAAAGCCATAGCTTGCACTTTCACAATCTACTTGACGCGTGTTTCCCTTGGCTTTATAGAGGTTTTCATATCCGAGGGATCGCAGTACTCTTATTGGATGAGATGAGTAGTTGATTTCAACACCAATCAAAGCGTTGTGGTAATATTTTCCAAGACAAAAGAGTTGATGTGCAAAAAGATCCTCATCGAAATGCTTTTTGTGTAGGGTTGCGACACATTTTCCCGATGCGTTGTCGATAATTTTGGCACTAAAGTAGTCTTCGCCAGTTCCTGCGGTGTCGGCGCCGATTACATAAGGATGGCAGAGCATACTGCCGTTTACGTCTTGCAAACGCTTTGGCTCCTCAACAATAGAAATGTAACCTGAATCACTTTCGATAAACTCGATTTCAGAGAGTTCGTTTTTAAAAGAAAGTAGACTGCCGTCATATCCATATATTGCCTTGGGGGTGATTTTGTATTCAAAATATCCACGCTTTGGCTTTATGGTGAAATTGCTTAAATAATTTGATATCTTCTCCTTATCAAATATAGAATCGCCACTTGTAATGAATGCCTCTTCAGGTGAGCATGGGTATTCCTGCTTGATTGATGATTTCTCTATGTAGGAATTGTATTTTTTAGCATACCATGTCAATTGTTCTCTAGAAAGTCCTCGCTTTTTTAAGATCGAAAGCCTGTTTTTCAACCACGTGTCGGCGCTTTTTAAATATTCGTACTCACATGAGACATATTCCTTTGTTTTCCACCATTCATAGAATAAATTGTGGCACGAGCCACTGTCCCAAAGCTTTTTTGCGTCGTTAAAGCCGTTTGCTGTTGTTTCATAGATGCAAATTGCATCCTCGGTTGCAGCCTCGGCGATTGACTTTTGCAAATCAGCGATAGAGCACTTAAAAAAAGCAATTTCAGAATAATGAATAAAGGAAAGCGTACGGCTCCTTCCAACGTTGGCGCTTGCCGACGCCACCCTCCACGATGAATTAAGCTTGTCAAAAAATAATTCATTTGCGGAGTTGAATTTTTCGGTGGGCTTTAGCCTTTCTGGAAGAGCATTATACATTACCTTAGCCTTGTCAACGAAAATTGCCTTAGTGTTATCATCTCTATCCGCCAGAGTAAAGCCGGAAAAATTGCGTTTTACTATGGAAAAAGAGAGCACTAATGCCGTAATTAACGTGGTAAAGCCTTGCTGTCTGCCTTTTAAAATAAAATATGGTTTTTTTGTCCCCATTGTCGATAATTTTGATATAAAATCACTCTGCACCTCGTTGAAAAAGAAAGGGACACTAGACTTTTTCTTGTCAACTATGGTGAATGCAATTTCTATTAGCTTGATTGGATTTTCTATTATTTCATCTCGCAAGCATTTGGTGTCAAGAATGGTGTCGACTGCAAATTCGACAAATGCTTTGTCCTTTTCTAGACTTTTATGCTTATTCCAGAGTTCCTTTCTCTTTGCGTTTAGTTCTTCCAATGTGTATTTTTGTTTCATTTTTCTCCTTTCCCCTTGCAGATATATTGTTGCATGAAAAAAGTGTCCTTGAACGGTACACTTTGGTTTAAATTTGTTTTTTTGATTTTCCTATTGTTGACATTGGTTTTTCTCTGTGCTATTATATATATAAATTAACGCGCGAAAGGAGAAGAATTGTGAGCTTTAAATCGATTTCAAAGAAAACTGTGCCATATTTTTTGATTTTGTTTTTCTCGCTTGTTGGCACCGCACTGGTTTTTAAGAGTGGGCTTAACCGTGGAGATGACTTTTTCTACCATTTACCAAATATACTTGATAAATATAATTCGATTTTAAGCGGTCGTGGACTTTCTGGCATCAGCTCTGAGCTTGCAAATGGATTTGGCTATGGTGCAGGACTTTTCTATTCGCCCCTTTCCCACTTTACTGTTGCAACTCTTGGCGCTCTATTGAAGGTTTTTGGCATTTCGCTTATAACCTCTTACAAAATAGTACTTGTTTTCTCTGTCTTTTTGTCTGGCGTTTTTATGTACAATTTCGCACTAAAATTCACAAATGGAAACAAGGTGGCTTCTCTCCTTGCAAGTGCGTGTCTAATCATTTACCCATATAGACTGTTTAATATGTTCTGCCGAGTTGCCTTTGCCGAGGCGTTCGCCTTTGTATTTATGCCACTCTTCTTTGCAGGAATTTACGAGGTAACTCACCTTGATAAGGAAAAGATAAGGATGCTGCCTTTCCTTAAAATAGTAATTGGCGCATCGTTGTTGTTTTTGTCTCACAACTTAACGGCTCTCTTCGCGTTTATAGTCGGCTTTATACTGTTTTTAGTTTATATGGAAAAGCTTATAAAGCTGTTTACTTCACCAAGATTCTCAATTTATTGCGTTCTATCAGCGCTTTTGATAATCGGCATAAGTGCAATAGCACTTTTCTCCCAGCTTGAGCTTTTGGGAATGGATTATTATGCTGTTAGCAATGACGTAAGCATGCGCACAGATATAGACAGTGTTCTTAGTCACGTTGGCAGGGAATGGAACTATTCTGGATTTTTAAATATAAGCTTTTTGTCTGGCTATGGAATCGACTCATCACTTCTTTATAGTGGAATAGTTATGTATCTTTTTGGATGCTTGATGTTTGTAATTATCGACACACTGTTGGCAAAAATACATCAAATCAAGTATGCTCACTATGCAATTTCATCAGCAATTTTTCTAATACTTATCAGCTTGATTGCACCAAGACTTGAGGGGTATTTAGGTGCCATAATATTTATTACATTGTATATTATTATCTCGCTATTTAAGAAGAGCGAGGAGGACAAGAAAATCTACAAAAACCCGCTACTTTGGTTCTCACTTTCTGTAATTTTCATTTCGTTTTTCGCCATGAGAAGCGATTGGGTATGGGAAAATGCGCCTGGCTTTTTAAGAACCGTTCAATTCCCTTGGCGACTTTGGTCGTTTGTCCAAATGTTTTTGTCAGTTTTAGTCGGACTTGTAGCATCGCACTTTGCAAAAAGAAAAAATGCACTTGTTTTAATTGCATCCTTTGTTGGTTTGCTTATGCTTGTAAGTATGCCAATGGTGGAAAAAAGAAACGCACCAGAAGACAGGTGGTTTAGTGAAATTAGCGACACTACCCTCGACAAAAGCACGGCAATCGGACACCAAAAGGAATATTGCCCACAGGTATATCGCGAGAAAAAATATGAACCAAGAGAAGGCTCTTTATATAAAGATGTAAGAGCGATATTATATCAAAGCACTTATGATAGAGAAAATAAGCTATCTCCTGTTCTGCTTTCTGGTGATGGAGATATTATAGTGAGGTCCAATATTGCCCCTAAGGTCGATATGCAGGTTACACTTAGCGAAAAATCCGAAA
>JAZNFR010000122.1:0-7187 GCA_045576055.1 Eubacteriales bacterium | reverse complement strand
ACTGACGAAGGGAGGAAAATAAAATGATCACAAAAAGAATCATTCCCTGTCTGGATGTAAAGGACGGCAGGGTGGTAAAAGGCGTGAAATTTGAAGGCTTATCTGATGTTTCCTCTCCCATAGAACTGGGTAAATATTATAGTGACTGCGGCGCAGATGAACTGGTATTTTACGATATTACTGCATCTGCAGAGGGCAGAGCGCTTTTTACAGATATCCTGACAGAAGTGGCACAGAATATCTTTATCCCCCTGACGGTTGGCGGTGGTATCAATACCCTAGACGACTTTGACCGTGTACTGAAATGTGGTGCAGATAAGGTCAGTGTAAATTCTGGTGCAATTAAAAATCCAGATTTAATTACCGAGGCTGCAAAGAAATATGGCAACCAATGTGTTGTTATTTCCTCTGATATTAAAAGAGTAAATGGAGAATTCCATGTTTTCTTACACGGTGGAAGACTTGATACAGGAATGGAAGCGATTTCTTGGATTAAAAAATGTGTCGATATGGGCGCTGGTGAGGTTGTCGTAAACTCAATCGATACAGATGGCGTTAAAAATGGCTTTGATATTGAGCTTTTGAAGCTTGTTTGCGAAGCTGTTAACGTTCCAGTTATAGCATCGGGTGGCGCTGGCTCAGTTAAGGATTTTATTGACCTGTTTAAGGAAATACCAGATATGTCGGCAGGCTTGGCAGCATCTGTTTTCCACTTTGGCGAAATCAAAATCTACGACCTTAAAAAAGAACTAATAAATAATGGCATTAAAGCGAGGATATAATTATGTTTGATATAGAAAAGCTTAAATTTGACAAGGATGGATTAATTCCTGCTATTGTTGTTGACGCATATACTAAGAAGGTTTTAACTCTTGCATATATGAACAAGGAAAGCCTTAAAATCTCAATGGAAAAGGGCTTGACCTGCTTCTATAGTCGTTCAAGAAAAGAGTTATGGCTAAAGGGCGAAACGAGTGGCAACTATCAGCACATTGTTTCAATAACAGCTGACTGTGATATGGATGCATTGACCGTGGTTGTTGAAAAGGAAGGACCTGCATGCCACACAGGCACAGACACCTGCTTTACAAACGAGGTTTATCAAAGCGACGACCGTCATGAGTTTACTTTAAACGGCTTATACGACCTTCTTGTCGGACGTAAAAAGGACAAGCCAGAGGGCTCATATACAACCTATCTTTTCGAAAAGGGAACTGACAAAATTCTTAAAAAGATTGGTGAAGAGTCAACTGAGGTTATTATAGCTGGCAAAGCCGACGACAAAAAGGAAACTATCTACGAAATTGCTGACCTTGCATATCACACAATGGTTCTAATGGTTCAAATGGGAATTAGCGTCGAGGAAATTCAAAAGGAGCTTGGCTCTCGCCACATCATCGACCACAAAGTAAAGCAAGAGAAGATGACAAAATGAGATTAACAAACTATCACACTCACACAACCTTTTGCGATGGAAAAAACACTGCTGAGGAAATGGTGCTTTCTGCCATCGACAAGGGACTGCAAGAAATAGGCTTTTCCGTACACTCCCCCCTTCCTTTTTCTGAGGTTTGGGATATAAAAAAGGAAAAATTGCCTGAATATACTGCCACTCTAAAGTACTTGCAAAAGAAGTATAAGGAAAAGATAAAAATCTATATAGGAATAGAGCAGGACTACTATTCAGAGGGCTCGACCAACGAATTTGATTATGTGCTTGGCTCTGTTCACTATATCTATAAAAATGGTGTATATTTACCGCTTGATTTGAGTGCACAGGCCACAAAAGAAAACATAGATAAATACTACGATGGTGATGCAATTTCCTATTGTGAGGATTATTATAAATTGGTAGCCGACGTTTACAATCGTACAGGGTGTCAAATTATAGGTCATTTTGACCTTATAACCAAGTTTAACGAGCGTTTACCACTTATTGATACAAACAATCCACGATATAAAAATGTGGTAAAAATGGCGCTCAAATCGCTTCTTGATTCACCTGCAATTTTTGAAATAAATACAGGCGCAATTTCTCGCGGTTATAGGACAAGTCCATATCCTGAAAACTGGATTTTGCATGAAATTGCAAAGAGTGGAAAGCCTTTTGTAGTTAACTCCGACAGTCACAATGTTGATTCAATTGATTTCGACATTGAAAAAATGCAAAAAACACTTGATTCTTATGGCTATAAATATATCGAATCACTTGATGAAATCCTATAAATGAAACAAAAAGGTGTACCATTTGGGTACACCTTTTTAAATTATAATTCGAATGTTTCAGTTGTATATTCAAGTGGAATCTGATATTCGCGCTCATATATTTCTTGCCAGATTCTTTCGTTTTCCTTGAGCATATACTCGGTATTTTCTCTTGCGTTCAAAGCAGGATTTGGCTTGATTGGCTCACCAATATGGATGGTGTATTCTTGTACATAATATCCATCATCACCAAGCACATCGGAATCCTTCATTGTAATAAAAACAGGAAGAACAGGAACTTGGTTTTTACTAGCAAAGGTGAAAGCACCAGGCTTTAGTGGCTTAGGCTTTCTATAGTTCCACCACATAGATTGTTCTGGGTAAACAAGAACAAAGTGGCCTGTTTTTAGTAAGGTATTCGTTGCCTCCATAAACTTTTTCATGGTTCTATGGTTTGAGGAAAGTGGTAAAGTATAGAAATTGCGCATCAAAAATCCATAAAAGCCAGGGAATGATGTATAGTTACCCTCTCTTATTATTCTATAAAGCTTTCTTTTCTTTTGCTTTGATTGCATGTATGTCCAATGCATAGCAAAGCTATCGAACGCATTGAAGTGATTACAGGTGATTATCGCACCTGTGTCTAAGTTTTTGAAGTTTTCAATACCCTTCATCTCAGGATTTACTATAATTTGGCGTTGTTTTCTTAGCTTTTTAAAGAACTTTATTGCCATTCTAAAAGCAATATTAGTTTTAATCCTAGAAATCGGGTCTTTTCTAATGTATTTAATCTCGTCTGGCATTATCATTCTACCAGGGACATCATCCTCAACGTCCTGGTCGAAGGTGCCTTCTTTTTCAAATTCAGCAATCTTTTTAACAACATTAACTCTGTCTTCAGCGCGCTTTTCCTTGTTCCACTTGCTAAGGAATGCGTTTTCGTCTTGAATCTCTAAAAGGGCATCGGCTTCGTTTGCTTCACCATCTACCTCGCCAACAACCAAAATGTGGTCCTTGCAGGAAAGGTTGAAAAGCGATTGAGCGGCGGATACCTTGAATTCACAAAAATCATAGTATAACGAAAATCTTTCGTACATTTTTGCGTTCTTTAAGGCAGAAGGCGAGAGTAAAAGAATGCTGTCGCTAACATAAACGTAGTGGGAAATT
Organism: Eubacteriales bacterium; assembly: GCA_045576055.1. Classification (GTDB taxonomy): domain Bacteria; phylum Bacillota; class Clostridia; order Oscillospirales; family CAG-272; genus RGIG2000. The sequence continues at coordinate 3,815 of JAZNFR010000122.1, read as the reverse complement.
CCGAGAACCTCCTCGGTATACCTAGCCATTACCTCACTGTCAAATGCTTTATTATGAAAAGCAGCAACGTATTGCTCCTTCATGTCGGTATCATAAAGTGCCTCAACATCTACGTCTAATGACGAATCGGCATCAATATAAATAGCCCTTTCATAATCACAAAGCATAGGAATTGCAAATTTATAGAACTTATAAGAATCATCCTTGATGAGTTCGCTAACATCTATAAAAGAGAAGTTGTAACCAGCAAATTCACCAGCGTTGCCCTTATAAAGAATGTTTATTTTATATTCGCAATTTAAGCCGGATAGTTTTTCAACAGAGTTAATTATTTGTTCCTTGTTTTCGCCATTAAATGCGTAAAATATGGGAATAATTTTATTTTCCATTTTTTCTCCTTGTTATACAAGAGGAAGCTTATCTCCCCAAACATTTAAGAAATTGTCTTTACGTGCTGTTTCGTCAATAGCCATTTGATATAGGTTTTCAGCTGATTCCTTATCTTTTTGTCTTTGCTCGTCTGTATAAGCATCAAGCTCAGACTTTAAGTCCTCGTAAACTGAGGTGTCCTTTGCGTAGCTCCAGAATATTTCAGCACCTCTGCACTCGTGATAATGCCAAGGCTTGTTAACCATAATATAGTGCAAAATATTAGCCTTTGATACATCGTAGCTATATTCAAGTCCGTCAGTAAGCTCGGTATTCCACATTTGGCTAAGCCAGAAAACCTTATCCTTGCAAACTAGGTTCAAATAATCCTCGTCTTGAGTAACGATAAAATCGTAAACGCCAAGATAATAGATAAACTTGTCAAGAATTTTATTATCTCTAAAAGCCTTTGTGTTCAAAAGCATCATACCAGCATTGAAAAACTCGTGTCTTGAAACGCCAACAACCTTCTCAGCATATGTGCCGTATGCATCAACCTGCTCCATAGCTTGCTCGTGGCATGCACCGAGGAAATATTTTGAAATATCAGTTTCATATAGCTTTGAAATATCGCCTTGAATTATGATGTCGCTATCAATATATATAGCCTTATCATACTGTGGAAACATAGGTGCTATAAACAAACGATAATATGTTGTTTTAGAATAATAGTGACGCAAGGGGAGCTTTTTGGAAATAGATTTTAAGTATTTACCAACGTGCTCGAAGCTGATTTCAAAGTTTTCATTAGCTAAAGCTAATGTTTTTTTCTTCATTTCATCAGAAATTTCAGTGTGAAGGATATGAATGTGGTATTTATGGTCCTTCGATGCATTTTTTATCATAGATGAAATTGAAACAATGGTATATTTAACAAAAGCATCATCACACGCATAGAAAATTGGAATAGTTTTATTTGTCATTTTTTGAAAACTCCCTGTCAAATTTAGTTTTTAAGTAAATATATTCGTATAATACGTCGTCAAAGCAATAATATTTGAATTTCTTGTGCACACGATTGATATGCCATTGCTTAATGTTATCGGTGTGTGGATATGGCAACCAAAATAGTCTTTTTGAAAAATGTCTTATAACGGTTTTTTTATATAAAAATTTTTGGTCATTAAATCGTTGGGACAATAGCTTTCTTTTTGTTGTTGAACGAATGATTGCGCTTTGGTCGGCAAATGTAAGCTTTTTTGTTCTTATAAGCTCACGTGCCTTTTCAAGTAAGCCTGTTTCTTTCATTTTCTTTAGGTTGAAAAGAAGAACACCGGCATTTATATAGTTTGGATTAATCAAAAATTTACCATAATGGTCTCTTGCTGCTGCATATTCATAACCATCAATATCAATGTCATAAAGTAAATGAATATCACGGGCAAACATAATGTCAATATCAAGATAAAGAATCTTGTCAGGCAAATCAACTAAATCTGCAAACAATCTAATCAATGTGTAAGGAGAACAGTAAGCGCTTTCATTTGGGCAACCGCCGAATTCCTTTTCGTAAATATCTGTCACATCAATTTTGATCGCTCTGTTTTCAGGGTTGTATCCTTTGATTATATCTTCGAAATATTTAACCTTTTCGTCACTTATTGATGTGTAGTCGCTTTTTATTCGAGAAACATCCATGGTGAAAATGTAAAACGTAATAGGCTCGTCTAATCGACTTCTTTTTAAAATGGAAAGAGAACAAGTAAGCATTCCATCAAAAACCTTGTCATTTCCACAGTACAAAATATTAATCATTTGGTTGCTCGTTCTCCTCCTTTTTTATGTATTTTATATATTCAACATTTGAATTTTTAGCCCTTTCGCACATGCATTCATAAACCTGGTCGCGTAGGTGCTTTCTTTGCTCCTTAGGAGAAAGGTCCGTGTTTGCGTAAAATGGACCGTCAATATAAGTTACCACCCTTGGCTTTTTTGAAAATCTTCGCTTTTGGTAAGTGTTTGTAAAGCAGAATGATGGAACATCAAGCTTGGTCGGATAGGTAAATGATACGTCGGTAAATGGTCGTATCTTAGTGTAGTAAGGCCAAATGTGTGCCTCTGGATATATAATAACACAATTTTTCTCGCGCACCCTTTGGTCAATTGCAGAAATGAAATTTTTGTAAGCGCCCTTTGTGTCAGGCAAGGGAAGTGCGCCAAGATGTGGCGTCAGCTTACCAAGAAACGGCATTGAAACATTGTTGGCGTGAACAATAATGTAATTATGCTTTGGAAAATTTGCAAAATGTGGAATCAAAGCATCGCCCAAATCGTGTGTGTGGTTTCCGTATAGAAAATAACCGGTAAACTTAAATTTTTTTAATAAATGCTTGTTTACGATTTTTTGTCTTGCGATGAATTTTGAATAGAAGGTGGCAATCGGAGTAAAAACAACTCTTAACCAAAACCAATGAGTAATCTTGCCGAACAAGGATTTATCTCGAATGTATTTATAGTTATCGTCAATTGGACGTGCTTTTATCTCGGCTGTGGAGAATTCGTCGTTCAATTCATCTTGATAATAAATCACCTTGCGTTTTCCCATTTTGGCTGCCTCCTTTTGTGATTTTGCTTGCTTTTTACGTAACATATAATATCAATAAGAGGCTAAAGAGTAAAGGACATTGTATGTTTCTTACTCTAAACTTTTAATTCTCGTCTCTCAAAAAGCGAGAAAAAGCACTCTACAAAATGTAGAATTTGACAAAAAGGCTTGATTTTTCTATTATAATGCGCTATAATATAATAAACTGTTTAAAAATGAAACTTACAAAAGGCGCAAAGAAAAGCTTTGCACCTATGTGGAGGATTTATGAAGGATATTAAATCTCAGGTTTCGGCAAACCTCGGTGCTTTACGTAAGCAACGTGGAATCACACAGGCTGAGCTTGCAGAAAAGCTTAATTATTCTGATAAAGCAATCTCTAGATGGGAAAAGGGTGACACCTTGCCTGACTTAAATGTGCTTTATGAGATTTGTCAATTTTATGGCATTACAATGAACGATTTAGTTGCAGAGGAATGTACTGCCTCGCAAGTGGAAACTAACAATAAGCATAGAAGAATGTACTTTGTTTGGATGTGCTCACTTGCTGGCGTTGCTGTATGGCTTTTTGCTACAATTTGGTTCACAGTCAACCTGTTAACTGAACCAAAAGAGGTACTATGGATTTGCTTTGTTTGGGCGCTCCCATTCTCATGCGGCATAACAATGATAATTGCAAGAAAAACATTCAACTGGATTGTTCATTTCGTTCTTGCCTCGGTTACCTTATGGTCGGCGATTTGTGCAACTGTAATGCACGTGTTGTTCTTTACGGACATCAGTGGCCATACGGTTTGGTTCTTATTTATTATCGGCGTACCGCTTCAAGCAATGATTTTCT
>JAZNFR010000121.1:0-2909 GCA_045576055.1 Eubacteriales bacterium | reverse complement strand
TGAAAAAAAGCTATTTAACCTTGGCGAGCACTTTTCGATAGGCGAAAGCTATCACGTTGAAAAAATGCTTTTTGCCGCGAAAGAAAAACTTGATATAAATAAAGAGAATGCCGAACTGTTTATAAAAGCCATAGCAGAAGCCATTCTGCTGATGCTATGCGACCTTGATATGACAAAGCGTCCGAGCGAAAAAAGCGGAAACGAAAACTTCAGGAAAATAATAGATTTTATAAATCAAAACCTCTGCAACATAAAAACCATTGATGATATTGCCGGCGCGACCTTCTTTTCAAATTCCTATATCAGAGCGATTTTCAAGCGCGAAATGGGCATTGGCGTTATGGAATACGTAAGAAACAAAAAGGCACTGCTTGCAAATAAAAAAATTTCGGCAGGCAAAAAGCCCACCGAAATATATACAGAATGCGGTTTTGCCAACTACACAACCTTTTACCGCGCATACACAGCATATTTTGGTAATTCTCCGAGGAGAAAAAACCTATAACCGCTAATTTTATAGAATATTCTCAAATAACAAAAAGGGTTTCGATTACGAAACCCTATTTACTTTTTTATGAGAAGCAGGCATTAGCCGTTGATCATCTTCTGAATTTCTTCTCCGAAGTTTTCTTCTCTCTTTTCAAGGCCTTCGCCCTTTTCGTAGAGGCTGTAACCAACAACCTTGATGCTGCCGCCAAGCTCTTTTGCAGTTGCGTTTACATATGCGCCAACTGACATCTTGTCGTCCTTAACATATGATTGCTCAAGCAAGCAGTTCTTTTCATAGAACTTACCAAGCTTACCAGTAACCATCTTCTCAAGGATTTGTTGTGGCTTGTTAGCATTCTTAGGATCATTGTTAAGTTGTGCAAGAATGATTGACTTTTCTTCTTCAATATCCTTTTCAGGAACTGATTCCTTGTTGAGGTAAAGAACAGGCATAGCTGCAACTTGGAGAGCAATATTCTTTGAGAACTCAGCAAATGCTGGTGTGTTCTTAATGCTATCGTCAGCTTCAAAGTTAACAATAACGCCAGTTGAACCCTTACCGTGGATATATGTGCTTACAACACCATCAACGATGAGGAATCTACGAATGTTCATGTTTTCACCGATTGTGAAAATCATATCCTTTAATTTAGCTTCAACAGTCATATCTGTATCAAGATATTGCTTTGTCAAAAGCTCTTCAACGCTTGTAGGTCTTGTAGCAAGAATTGTCTTAAGTACGTTTTGAACGAACTCAAGGAATGTTGCGTTTTTAGCAACGAAGTCTGTTTCAGCGTTAACTTCGATCATTGCTGCGCATGTCTTGTCTTCGTTAGCGAGGATGTCAACAACACCTTCAGCTGCAATTCTGTCAGCCTTCTTTGCTGCAACAGCAAGTCCCTTTTCACGAAGAATCTTTATTGCTTCATCAAAATCACCATTAGCCTCTGTAAGTGCCTTTTTGCACTCCATCATACCACAGTTTGTTTTTGTTCTGAGGTCTGAAACCATTTTTGCTGTAATAGCTGCCATTTTAAGTTCCTCCGTAATTTTAATTATTCAGCGTCTTCAACTGTTTCTTCAGCTGCTTCAGCTTCTACAGGTGTTTCACCTTGCTTACCCTCAATAACTGCATCAGCGATAGCAGCAGAGATAAGCTTAATAGCTCTGATAGCGTCATCGTTACCAGGAATGATGTAATCTGCATCATCTGGGTCACAGTTAGTATCAACAACTGCGATTACAGGAATGCCAAGTCTCTTAGCTTCGAGAACTGCATTGTGCTCCTTCTTTGTGTCAACGATGAAAATAGCATCTGGAAGACCGTTCATATCCTTGATACCGCCGAGGTTCTTCTCGAGGTTATCCATTTCCTTTGTAAGTCCAGCAACTTCCTTCTTTGGAAGAAGATCAAATGTGCCATCTTCTTGCATTTTGCGAAGTTGAGCAAGACGAGCGATGCTCTTTTTGATTGTTTGGAAGTTTGTTAGCATACCGCCGAGCCAACGAACGTTAACGTAGTACATACCGCACCGAAGAGCCTCATCACGAATAGCGTGTGTAGCTTGCTTCTTTGTACCTACGAAAAGAATGTTGCCGCCGTTTGCTGAAAGCTCACGAGCGAACATGTAAGCCTCCTCAAACTTCTTTGCTGTTTTTTGAAGATCGATAATGTAAATACCGTTTCTTTCTGTGAAGATGTATTCAGCCATTTTTGGGTTCCATCTTCTTGTGTGGTGTCCAAAGTGTACACCTGCTTCAAGCAATTGCTTAATTGAGATAACTGACATTTTAAATGTCCTCCTTTTTGGTTTTTCCACCACATACGCTACTATTGCAACCGTAAGGCACCAGCAATACCCTCAAAGCATATGTGTGTGATTTATTTTATACGTCTCTCAAAACGTACGCGCAAATTATAACATGCATATATATTAATTGCAAGATATTTCTTTCTAGTTCACAAAAAATTTACAATTATCATTTCCTTTTTTTCTTTTTCCCCCCATTTTCTTCATCAAAAGTCGGTAATGCTCCCACATCTACAATTATCGCATCTTCTCCAATTCTGCAAATTTTTTCCCAAGGAATGACTATATCTGTACACTTTTTAAAGCCAAAAAAGCTAGTTTCCCCAGGTAAAATTATTGCGGTTAAGCATCCTGTACATACATTTAATTTAAAATCAATAACGTGACCTAATATTCTTCCATCACACAAATTCACTACTTGCTTTTCAGAAAGTGAAGTTAAATTTTCATCCATATATATCACCTCAATATAATATATAGTAGAAAAAATTTTTTATGCAAAAAAACAAGGGCAAAAACTTGCCCTTGTTTTGATATTACATTTGCTTAATTAGTTTCTTGTAAATTTCAACGATTTTCGCAAAATCTTTGTCCTTACCTAAAGCTGTT
>JAZNFR010000120.1:0-3521 GCA_045576055.1 Eubacteriales bacterium | reverse complement strand
AACCTAATAAATGCAGGTATTTTACCATTAACATTTGAAAATCCTGAGGATTATGATAAGCTTTCACAAGACGATACACTAACTCTTGAAAATGTGTTCGCTGGCATGGAAAGTGGAAAATTGATATTAAAAGTAAATGGTAAGGAAATTCCACTTGCTTGTTCATATACTCAACGTCAAATTGATATACTTAAAGCAGGCGGACTTTTAGCCTACACAAAGGGTGAATAAATATATTTAGAAGGAGAATGTTATGAAAGAGCTTTCTAAGGAAATATTAAGCGCCTATGACCTTTGGCGCACAGATGAGCGTTTTGATAAGGAAACACGCGACGAATTAAACAAGGAAATGTCAAACGAGGAAATTGAGGATCGCTTCTGGCGTGACCTTGAATTTGGTACAGGCGGACTCCGTGGAGTTATGGGCGCTGGTACCAATAGAATGAACAAATATATCATCAGAAAAGCAACAAAGGGCTTTGCTAATTATCTTTTGAATAAATACGGCGAGGATGTAAAGAGAGGCGTTGCAATTGGCTACGACTCAAGAAACAATTCTGATACCTTCGCTCGCGAGGCTGCACTTGTTATGTGTGCAAGTGGCATTCCTACCTATCTTTTTGATTATCTTGTACCAACTCCAACACTTTCCTTTACAGTAAGGGAGCTTGGATGCGTTGGTGGCATTGTTGTTACCGCAAGCCACAACCCAAGAGAATATAATGGCTATAAGGTTTATGATGCTGACGGCTGTCAAGTTCTTATTGAGGATGCAAATGCAATCATTGAATACGTAAACGCAATCACTGATATTCCAGCAATTGAGGTTGCGTGTGAGGAGGAAGCAAGAGCCTCTGGACTTTTAAAATCCGTTGATGACTCTGTATATACAAAATTCTGCGAAAACGTTAAAAAGCAAGCGCACGATGTGGGAGAAAAAAGCGCAAAAATCGTTTATACACCACTTCACGGCACAGGTAATGTTCCTGTTAGACGTGTTCTTTCCGAGCTTGGCTACAACGTTACAGTAGTTGACGAGCAGGTAGAGAAGAATGGTGATTTTCCAACAGTAGTTTCTCCTAACCCAGAAAATGCTGAAGCGCTTTCTATGGGCATTAAGCTATGTGAGGAATTGAATGCAGATTTGATTCTTGGTACAGACCCAGACTGTGACCGTGTTGGTATTGCAGTAAATACTAAGGATGGCATGAAGCTATTTACAGGTAACCAAGTGGGCGCACTTTTGGTTGACTATGTAATCAAGATGAATAAAGCTTCACTTTCCGAAAAATCAACAGTAATTAAGACAATTGTTACAAGTGAGCTTGGCGCAATTATTGCTAAGAAAAACGGTTTAAAGGTTATTGAAACCTTGACAGGCTTTAAGTTCATCGGTGATAAGATGAACGAGTTTGATAGAAAGGGCAATGGCGAGTTTGTTATCGGCTACGAGGAAAGCTATGGTTACCTCGTTGGCACACACGCAAGAGATAAGGATGCAGTTGTTGCATCTATGCTCATTTGTGAGATGGCTTGCTACTACAAAAACCAAGGCAAAACACTTGTTGATGTTATGGAGGAAATCTACCAAACATATGGATACTTCCTTGATAAGCTTGATTCTTATACACTAAAGGGAATTGACGGCGTTGAAAGAATCCAAGGCATTATGAAGGAAATGAGAGAAAAGGGCAAGGATTTAATGCCAAATATTGCAGTTGTTAACGACTACACAGTAGGAATTGACGATTTGCCAAAGGCAGACGTTCTAAAATTTGTCTTTGAAGATTCCTCTTGGATTGCAATCCGTCCATCAGGCACAGAGCCAAAAATCAAGGTTTATTACTCTGTAAAGGGTGAAAACAAAACCGATGCAGAAAAGGTGCTTGAGGCACGCAGAGCAATAATTAACCAAATAATAGGTGAATAAAACAAAAGCCCACGGAATTTCCGTGGGCTTTTAATTGTTTATATCTTCACAGTTTTTGCAAGTGGAACTGAATAGAGTAGCACCTTATCAAGGGGGCGCTCGAAAATAAGCTCAATTGCTTTTTTGTAATAAGAAAGCTGGGACGTGTAACGCGTTTTTAAGAGCTCTTCGTAATTTTCGTTAGTAACTCTGTCGGTTTTATAGTCAACGAGGATTAATTTACCCTTCTCGTCCTCGAAAACAGCATCAATTACACCCTGGACAAGCACACTTTGCTTTTTAAGCTCTGGGTCAGTGGTGAGCCCATCAGCTGGTAGCATAGCATTAAATCTAAACTCGCGCTTTATCATTTTTGCGTTCTTCATCTCATTAAATAACGAAGATTTTAAGAACAAGTCAATGTGCTTTTTCTCAATAATTTCAGCATCAGTTTTCGAAATAAATGCGTTATTAAGAAGTCTTTGAAGCTCGTTTTCATACCCGTTTTTAGCTAAATTATCAAAGCTGCAGAACTGCATAAATAGGTGCGTTGCCGTGCCTTTGTCAGCGCCAGTGATAGCTTTTTTATCATCCGATAAGAATTTTGGCTTTTGGCAAAGCTCCTTCGTTAAATCAATTTCATCATTTTCAGTGCCGTCAAGTAGATTTGGCTTCAATCTCGAAACACTTACCTTAGATGGAATTCTATTCAAATAATCATATTGATATTTGAAAGCAAAACGATTCTTAAGAATTGACTGTAGCTCGTTTACTTCGTTTTTGTCAAGCGCTTTTTCTTCGCTATTCTCATTACATTGAATATCTATTTCGTCATATGAATTAATAATCTTAAAATCTATGTCTGGTTTTTTTGAATAATAGGTATTCAAAAGATAATCAATGTGAGAATTGTGAGAGTAAACATGGTACTTGCTTATATATTTTGACAATCCCTCAATAAGCGAAAGCTCCTTTTGCGCATCCTCCAGTGTGGCTGTTGCAATAACCTTGCTTCTTGCACGAGTCAGCGCAACATATAAAACACGCATTTCTTCATTCTTTGTCGCCTTTTTTATAGCAAGAGAAACGCTTTTTCTTATTAGAGAATTGTATTTAATTAAGCTGCCAGGGTTTCCTATATAGCTTGCAATACCTAGATGGCGCTCAAATAGTATAGGCTCGCGCGTATCTTGGTCAGAAAAGCCTGTTTCCAAATTGGAAAGAAAGCATATTTCAAATTCAAGTCCCTTTGAAGCATGAACGGACATGATTCTTACGCAGTCGTCACTTGAAAAAGCACCATCCTTACTGCTGGAATTCTTTATGCTTTCAACATATAGCAAAAATCTGTATAGCCCTTTATATGATGTGCCCTCGTACTCCCTTGCGTGATTATAGAATTTAATTAAATCCTTTCTTTCTGTTTTCTTAGAGGAAGAAATAAGCCCACAAGTATTCATAACGTAAGAAACTGCATCATAGGCATTCATTTTCTTGATATCGTTTTGCATATATAGAAGCTTTTCCTTGAAGCGAGATATCTTGTTTAAAACATCTTCTTTTCCATCAAAATTTAAAAGAGCAGTGTATAAAGGAATACCCTTTTGGCTTT
>JAZNFR010000119.1:0-8055 GCA_045576055.1 Eubacteriales bacterium | reverse complement strand
CCGCCAGGCATTTCAGCCCTGATTGCAATATACCCCGCATTGGTACGGAAACGGATTCTGCCGCCGGCTGTGTGCTGATTGAGAAGGTACACTCCGGCACTGGTTGCCTTTGCTGTCTCATGGGGCATACGGAGAAACAGCTTCCCCGGCTCCGCTCTGTGAATACCGTGGATGCTGAAAGGCGCTTCCTTTGCATCAAACCACACGGCATCGGAAAGATTCAGTCCGCTGTCCACGGCGAGATTTTTATCAATATCGGAAATTTCCCACGCCCACGAGCCGTTGTGCTCTATTTGCCACATCATTGTGCTGTTTGTTTCCAAGTTGCTAACGGCGCCCATTGGCAAATATTCCTTTGCACTCCAAGTACCCGTGTTGGAAACTAAAATTCTTTTGCCAGAGAAAATATTAAGCTGAGAAAAGCCAAGCTCACTCGGCTTATATTCGTGCCAGTTCACCTCTCTACACCATGCATTGTGTGGGATTAAAATGCGCATTTTTTCATCAGTCTCGGTATCGCCCGCATCAAGCCCTGTATAAGCAAATGATGAAATATATTCTATGCCAAAAGGCTCTTTTCCCGTGTTTTTTACGGTGCTCCAAGTGCGAATGGCAGAAATATCCTTGTGAAATTGATAGTGCACTGTTACCTCTTTGCTCTCGTCAAAAAGAACCACCTCAAGCTTAGGCCCTATCTCGTTTTGATAATACCTATGCTCCTTATATTTTAAAGTAAAGGTTGCCGAGCCACCAGTGTGCTTTGCCATATGGTGGTCGTTTGGGTTTTCACCACTTATGTGCATCTCGACAAGTGGCGACCAATTAGTTGGTGCAAGCTTATGCTCTATCCCCGAATATGAAAGGTTGCGCCAAAGGGCATATCCATTTTCATTAACATCGAATTTAAAGATTAATTTACCTTGACTAAAATCAAATCTTTTATATTCTTTCATTTTTTATACTCTCTTTTCTAAAAGAAATCTTTTTATGTAAATTATATCATACAAAGCAAGAATTTTCAATATTATATAAGTTGACTTATCTTAAAACGTGTGCTATAATACATAACATAAATTATTTAAAGGACGATAAAATGAAGCTCTATTTAAAAGGACTTAGGTTTGGTATTCCTATTGGGCTTGGGTATCTTTCGGTGTCGTTCACCTTTGGAATAATGGCAATCTCTATGGGCTTTACCTGGTGGGAGGCGGTTATTATTTCTGCCCTTACCCTAACCTCTGCTGGTCAGCTTGCTGCTATTCAGGTTATGGTTATCCCTGGTCAATTTTTAACTATGTTAATTTCACAGCTTACTATAAATATGCGCTATTCCTTTATGTCGGTGTCGCTTTCGCAAAAGGTTTCACCAAAATTCAAGGGAATTAAACGTTGGCTACTCGGCTTTTTTATGACGGACGAGATTTTTGCCGTGGCATCAAACGAGGACGAGGTTGAACCTAAGTTTTTCCTTGGGCTTTCTACCCTGCCTTGGATTGGCTGGACTCTTGGCACATTGCTTGGTGCTCTTATAGGTAATGTTTTGCCTCCAATTATCATGGCATCGCTTTGCATTGCCATTTATGGTATGTTCTTGGCAATCATCATTCCACCCGCCAAAAAATCGAAATCCGTCTTAATAGTAATTGCCATTTCTGCGCTTTTACACTGTTGCTTTTACTATTTGCCACTATTGCGCGAGATTCCGTCTGGTATATCAATAAGTGTTTGCGCAATAATAGGCGCGATTTTAGGTGCGATTTTCTTCCCTATCGACTCGAGCAAGGAGGAAAAGACAAATGCCTGATTTTTGGATTTATTTAATTATTCTCTCTGGCTCTACATATCTTATTAGAGCCGTTCCGTTTGCTTGTGTCAAGCACGAGATTAAAAATCGTTTTATAAGGTCGTTTTTATACTATATTCCTTACGCGGTTTTAGCTGCAATGACCTTCCCTGCTATTATTTATTCAACAGGAAATGTGATTTCAAGCGTGGTTGGACTTATAATCGGTGTTATCCTTGCGTTTTTCAATCGAGGTCTTACACTTGTTGCTGTTGCCGCCTCACTTGGCGCACTTATTACTGAATTAATTATTATGTTAATTTAAAAAGAGGCTTTTGCCTCTTTTTAAATATGAAATCCCTCCGTCACGTCAAAGACGTGCAACCTCCCTTTACAAAGGAGGCATTAAGTTTGTTGATGTCGTTGATTTATATTAGAAAAAGCCTTGCGTTTGCAAGGCTTTTTGTTATGCTAATTTCTTTTCAAGACGGGCTCTAATTTCTTTGATAAAGGTAATTGTATTTACAGCTGTTGCCTTTGTTCCCTCGGTAACTAAGCCGACTAGGTCCTTTGTCATAATTCCGTCGTTTAATGTGTCGATACATGCTTCTTCAAGCTTGTTTGCGAAGTCAACGAGGTTGGAAAGGTTATCAAGCTCACCTCTTTTGCGAAGAGCTCCGCTCCACGCATAGATTGTTGCCATTGGGTTAGTTGAGGTGTCCTCTCCCTTTAGATAGCGATAGTAGTGTCTTGTAACTGTGCCGTGTGCTGCCTCATATTCAAACTTTCCATCTGGAGAAACGAGCACGGATGTCATCATAGCGAGTGAGCCAAATGCGGTTGAAACCATATCGGACATAACATCACCATCATAGTTTTTACAAGCCCAAATGTAGCCACCCTCAGAACGGATAACTCTTGCTACTGCATCGTCGATAAGTGTGTAGAAATAGGTAATTCCAAGCTCCTCGAACTTTTCCTTATAGCACTCGTCATAAATTTCTTGGAAGATAAGCTTAAAGGTCTGGTCGTATTGCTTTGAAATTGTATCCTTGGTTGAGAACCAAAGGTCTTGCTTTGTATTTATTGCATAGTTAAAGCAAGAATGCGCAAATGAACGGATTGATGAGTCCTTGTTATATTGTCCTTGCAAAACTCCTGGGCACTCAAAATCATAGATAGTTTGACGGAACTTTTCATTTCCCTCTTTATCGGTAAATACAAGCTCTGCCTTGCCTTCCTCTGCTGGTCTATATTCTGTTGCCTTATATACGTCGCCATATGCGTGACGAGCAATTGTGATTGGCTTTTTCCAGTTGCGAACTGCTGGCTTGATTGAATCAATCAAGATAGGTGCACGGAAAACAGTACCATCAAGAATTGCACGGATTGTGCCGTTAGGGCTTTTCCACATTTCAGTGAGGTTATATTCCTCTACCCTTTGCTTGTTAGGTGTTATTGTTGCGCACTTAACAGCAACGCCATACTTTTGGTTTGCATAAGCTGAATCAAAGCTAACCTTGTCCTTTGTTCTCTCTCTTTCAGGAAGTCCAAGGTCATAATACTCTGTTTTTAAATCTACAAAAGGAAGAAGCAATTCGTCCTTTATCATTTTCCAAATAATTCTTGTCATTTCGTCGTCATGCATCTCAACGAGTGGGGTGGTCATTTTAATTTTCTCCATTTTTGCCTCCTTGCCAAGAAAAAAGATATTTTAATTATATACCATTAGATACGCTTTTGCAAGTGGTTTTTTATCTTAATAAAAAAAGCCCTGCTTTATGGCAAGGCTTTTTATTATTTGAGTGGAATAATTTTCATATATTCGGTATAATAAACCTCGTTTATAAAGTCAACAGGGGTGAAAATTATTGCGTCCTCGTAGACGTCAACTATCCAGCCCTCGGATGCTTTGCCTGTTTTGGAGGTTCTTTTTGCATCGTTTTCGCCTATCCATCGTGGCTCAGAAACGCTTGGCACGTGAACCATATATGAGTATTCTCCGTCAAAGTTAGAAAAGTTTACATTTTCGTTGTAAATCTCCATCTCGAACATCCAGTGAGAGTGACCACTAAAGAAAACTACGTTTTTGTATTCCTTTAAAAGATTTCTAAATTCAATTTCGTCCGCTGTTCCGTATTTATATGGCAAATCATACGAATACCCACCTGGGTTTAGCAGGTTTCCAACAGCGTCTGCTTGCCCACCCTCAGGACCTGACAAGAATGTGTGGAAGAATAAAAATACAGAGTTTTCCTTATATTCCTCCAAAACGCCTGATAACCATTCAAGCTGAGATTTATCAAGAAGTGTGTACTTAGTTGGGTCGGCATCTTGGTTTTTTAAGTAATCCCATCTCAACTGACATAAGAAAACAAACACATCGCCATTGAGGCCATTTGGCTTATAGACAAAATCAAGTCCATTCTCCGCTATTTCTACAACCTCTGTATCGGTTTTTATGCCAGTATTTATGTTTTTTAGCCAACTACCGTCGACAATGGCATCGATATCGTGATTGCCAGTTGTTGTATACACCTTATAGATTCTATCCTTGATTGCTTCGTTGAATTTTTGGAGATATTCAAGCTCTCCATCGTTTGTTAAATCGCCCGACACTGCAACAAAATCTACGCTTTTATCATCTAAAAAGTCGAGTGCGTGATTAAAAAAGTCGCCTCTATTGTAATGAACATCAGATAGTGCACCAAAGCGATAAGGGTCTCCTTTTACTTGATATTCACTTGGAATTTCAAGTAAAAATTCTTGCTCCTCTACATTTAAAAGTAAGTATTTAGAAATCTGAGGAAGCACAAGATTTTCTATTTTTATCGTGCTTTCTTCCTCGTTAATCGTGCCTCTTGCGATTTTTGAATAAAATGGAAGCTCGTTTTTGTCCTTATCTGCGTAAAGTAAAATATATTCTCCACTTGCGCCACTTACTGTTATATCGAAGGAGATTTTGCCGACGAATGATTTTTCCTTGTCAATCCCCAAGATAGCGCTTATGGTTTCTTCAGTCTCGGTATTTGTTTCCGTTGTTGTTTCGGTTTCCGTCGCCGTTTCGGTTTCCGTTTCCGTCGCTGTTTCAGTTTCGGTTTCCGTCGCCGTTTCGGTTGCGGTCTCGGTTTCGGTTGCGGTCTCGGTTTCCGTTTCCGTCGCTGTTTCGGTTTCGGTTTCTGTCGCTGTTTCAGTTTCGGTTACTGTCGTTGATTCTGTATTAGTTTCAGAATCTATATTTGAGGAGGCTTCAGTTGATGATTGTGTATCGGTGCTCACGTTGTTTCCGTGACACGCACAAAGTGAAAAAAGCACAACCAACAAAAGTGAAATAAAAATCAGTACTCTTCTTTTCATATTACCCTCCTTTAAGCTTTGTGATTTTATTATATCACAACTTATAGGCTTTTGGCAAATTTTTTTCTTTCCCACTTATTTTTATAAAAACTGTTGAATTTTTCATCATATAATGATAAACTTATTTTGTAAAGCATCTCTCTGCTTTATAGAAGGAGGATTTTATGAAAAAGTACATTGCAGAATTTATTGGCACATTTGTTTTAGTTCTTGTTGCTTGCGGCGTTGCTGTTGTTACAGGCGCTAACGTTGTTGCAACCTCACTTGCATTTGGTCTTGTTATCGTTGCTATGGCATACTCCGTTGGTAACGTATCAGGCTGCCACATCAACCCTGCTGTTTCACTAGCTATGTTCATTTCCAAGAAAATTTCTGGCAAGGACCTTTTATTCTACGTTATCGCACAGGTTCTAGGTGCAACAGCTGGTGCTGCTCTTCTTGGCTTGTTCGTTGGCGAATTTGAAAGCCTTGGTGGGAACGTAGCACAAGCAACACTTACACACGCTTACGGTGATGTTGGTGCACTCTTTGCAGCACTATTGGTTGAAATTGTATTAACATTTATCTTTGTTTTTGCAATTCTAGGTGTTACATCAAAGGTGGAAAACAAATCAGTTACTGGTATTGTAATTGGCCTTTCACTAACACTAGTTCACTTAATTGGTATTGCTCTAACAGGTACTAGCGTTAACCCTGCTCGTTCATTTGGTCCAGCGCTTATCCAAGCATTTGCAGGTAACACAGCTGCACTTTCCCAAATTTGGATATTCATTGTTGGCCCACTTGCTGGTGCTGCACTCGCTGCATTTGCCTATGGTGCATTAAACAAGGAAGAAAAATAATAAGTAAAAGTAAAAATCCACCAGCTTTGCTGGTGGTTTTTCATTTTCGGGCATAGCCCTCACATTACAGGCTACGCACAAGTGCGCATATGACGACCTGCCAGTCACGCATATTGTTACTGGCTACCCATTAATTGGGTCGCGTGGGTCTGGTATACTTAATTGTTCTGCTTTCTTATCTTCTTCCAATTTAATGTCCTCTTAATGTGATTTTTTGTGCAGCGAGTCGCACTTCCGTTATATCACATTAGGAGTTTTCTTTTCTGCCTCATCGGTGGAACCTACACTGAACCCCATGACTATCGTGGGGTTTTCATTATACAAAAAGAAGACAGGCAACACCTGTCTTCCATTTTTCTATTATACTATTCTAAATCCCTTGCCAAGAATGTCGCTTGAGTTTGTAATTACTGTAAATGCAGTTGGGTCCGTTTGCTTTAAAAATAGCTTTAACATTGTCGCCTGCTGACGGTTTAAAACTGCGATTATCATCTTCTTTTCAACGTGTGAAAATGAGCCGCGGCACTCAGAAATTGTTGCGCCTCTATGTAGCTCGTTATTTATAAAATCGCACACCTCTTTTTCCTTTGTTGTAACGATGATAAAGCATTTATTCATATTGATACCATCAATTACGTTATCGACAATAAAGGATTTTAAAATAAGTCCTGTAACCGAGCATAAGAAAATAGTTGTCATATGCTTTGATTCAAACGAGTTAAACACAAATGGGGTTAAAGCAACTATTATCGCATCAGAAATAAATAGTGCTGTGCCAGTATTGAAGTTTGTAAAGCGCTTCAAAATCATAGCTATTATATCAGTTCCACCTGATGATGCGCCTTGGCTGAAAAGAATTGCACTACCGACAGCGATACCACCGATTGTAAGTAGCATTTCAAGGAATGGCGACTCAGTAAGTGGCTCCGTTATTGGTAAAACCTTTTCAAGCACGAGCACTATTCCGTTCAAAAGCAAGGTTGAGTATATTGTTTTAACTGCGAAGTTTTTACCGAATATAATGAGGGCAACAGCGAGAAGCACAACGTTTGCTATTGACATTATCATAGATTCGGAAATCGTGTGTCCGATAGCCTCAGAAAGGAGCACGGCAAAGGAGCTAACCCCTCCTATTGTGAAGTGGTTTGGGAACTTAAAGAAATATACGCCACAAGCCACAAGTGCTGTACCAATTGTAATTAAAGTGTATGACCAAAGCCATCTTAAAAATTTGCCCTTTTTAGTTGTTGGCTCCAGGTTAACGTCAGGTGTGCCTTTGATTTTCTTAGGCTTCTCCTCTATGCCGTTGAGCCAGTCTAGATTGATTTTTTTGTGGGACTTTGTTTCGCTAAGCTCTGCGCCATTTTCGTCATTTTTTGTAACGGCCTCGACAAGCTTTTCGTTTTCTTCCATACAGGCCTCCGTAGATTAGATTTCTTCCGAATTTATTATATAATAATAAACTTCTTTTGTCAAGCGCTCTTAATACACTTGCAAACGTCTTCAAAGAATGTTAAAATAAAGATATGAAACGAGGTGGTGCTTACATGAAAATAAAACAGCTTTTAACAGATTTTGGTGAGAATCCAGACATAAACGAGCACAACATTTATCCAAGGCCGTCTCTTGTACGCGACTCGTTTTTCTCTTTAAATGGCGAATGGGAGTTGTTCATAAACGAGGAAAGGTATAAAATACTTGTTCCCTTTCCACCTGAATCTATTTTATCGGGAGTTGAAAGAATAACAACCGACAAGGACATCTTAGTTTACAAAAAGGAATTCACCCTTGACAAGGATTTTGTGCGCGAACGCGTTATTTTGCATTTTGGCGCAGTTGACTCTTTTGCCAAGGTTTACCTAAACGGCACAAAAATAGGCGAAAACAAGGGTGGATACAACCATTTTTCGTTTGATATAACAGATTATATTTTAGAAAACAACTCCTTAGTGGTTGAGGTGAGTGACGAATTAAATAGCCACACTATGCCATATGGCAAGCAAAAATACAAGCGCGGTGGAATGTGGTACACACCGATTAGTGGAATTTGGCAAGGCGAAGTCGGAGGCCAAG
>JAZNFR010000118.1:0-3045 GCA_045576055.1 Eubacteriales bacterium | reverse complement strand
GTCCATATATTCCACACTATAATCAATTTTTATATCAAGATATGAAGAGTTGTAGCTTGTTACATACTCCCAGCTATTGCCCTTTGCTAAAGGTAAAAGCCCTTTTCCACCAATAATTTTATAAGATTTTAAAGTGCGCTCCTCTGTTAATCCGTCACAATTGGACACGCATTTTACTATGCCAACGCCGTCCTTATAATAATTTTTGCAAGCTCTTACACCATGCTCTGTTAATTGCTTTACTACATATACTACACAGCCATCAAAGATTCCTGCCGGTGTTTCTACCGTCTCTTCTTCCCCCTCAAGAGTCAAAGTTGTTTTATCTGTTCCTGTATACGATTCTCCAAGCTTTAAGTCCTTGAAAAAGTATCCGTCACAATATGATGCATTTCTGTAAATATTGTTTGCTGTGACATCAAAGGAAAGAATATAGCCTGCATCAACAATATCATTATTCCAAAAGCGAAGTGCTCCGTCTATGTATCTGTATTTTTCAATTGTGGTGCTTAAGCCATAATGCTTTTCATCCTTGTTTTTCAGCTCGCCGTTTTTTATATCATATATAGGCTTTACACAGGATGAAAGATAATACTTTTCATCTGTTTGTGTAAGCAATGCCTTCGCCTTAGAAAGCGCTTCATCACCCTTTTCGTAGTTACCTATTTCATAATAGTAAAGTATGCCTAACATATAATATTCTGTTGCTAAAGCCTTTTTAAAGCCGTGCTTTTCCAGCATTGGAATATTCTTTTCAAGAATCAGCTTTTCTCTTACATTACCATATATTTGAGATTTTTCTCTGGCAAGAATAAACTCCATTACCTCTTCGTTTTTGCCCTTTATGGCTGATTCCTTGATTTTTTCATAAAGCTCATCGCTTTTTGTTCCCGGTAGCCACCACCAGCCACTATGCAATACATCTGCAAGAGCGTGATATTTGCCCTTACTCTCCGGCAAATTCTCAACCTCTTTTAATACATCTTTATATACAATCTCAAAGCCATCCTTGTTATTTTTTAGTCTCCAGAGCTTAAGCTCCTCAACCTTTTTCATGACCCTTTCAACTAATGTATCATTCCATTTTTCGTTCATAGCACACAGTTCCTTTCTCATTCTTTTTCTGCCATCATTCAACTGCCATTTAACTGTGCCCTCGCTAATGCTCATTTTTTCAGCAATTTCCAATATAGAAAGTCCCTCAAAATAATATAGCTGTATTATTTTCTTAACTTTTTCGGGAAGCCTTTCAAGGCCTTGTCTCACTTCGTCCTTTTCTTCCTTATCTATATATTTTTCTTCTGGACTTGCGATATTAGCTATTTCGTAATTCTCGAGCTGATCAAGTGGTACAATTCCACGATAACGTCTTATAGTATTTAGTGCACAATTTTTTGCAATTTTACGCACCCATGGTGCGAACTTGCTTGGCTCAGTAAGAGTATTTAATTTCATCCATGCAGTAACAAATGCGTCTTGTGCGGCATCCTCTGCCATAAATTGATTTTTTACAACGCTGTTTGCAGCTGCAAGTACAGAGCTTTGATGTCGTGTTACTAATGCTTCATATGCCCTTTGCTCACCTGATAGTGTTAAAAGCACCAAGGTTTCGTCTGTTTGATTTCTATACACTCTTTTCTCCTTTCAGCCAAATATGGCATTTTTTGAGTACTCACCTTTAAGACGTTGTTTGAATAAAAAAGGTTGGGTATTTTTTGAAAAAATGCTATGAACAATTTAATTTTATCATAAAATCTTGTGAAACTCAATAATAATCAAAAAAACAAAAGACCATCGGGTGATGGTCTTTTTGCTTTGGCTCCGAATGCTGGGAAATGAGTTTGAAACGATTAAGTATCGTTTTAAACGAAATTTTCTCCACGAAGCAAGGAGTTTTACGAGCAATTTAAATTGCGAGGCTAAACGAGTATGCGACTGTTAGGGGTTCCCCAAAACGAAGTATGAGTTTAGGGGGTTCTCGTGTAGTGGCTGCAAAGCAGGAACCAGCATTTGCGAAGCAAATTCGGTGGTGAGACGCCCAGTTGTTATGGCGAATTTAGGCTCGAACTCCC
This sequence comes from Eubacteriales bacterium, assembly GCA_045576055.1. Lineage (GTDB taxonomy): Bacteria > Bacillota > Clostridia > Oscillospirales > CAG-272 > RGIG2000. The sequence goes on along the minus strand of JAZNFR010000118.1, from coordinate 973 downwards.
CTACGGGGACTACGCACTCGCTATGCTCGTTTGGTCGCAGCAAACGGCTAAAGCCGAGCAGATTTTCGCCATAACAAACGGAAACAACAAAAAAAGACTAGGCGCAAGGTCTAGTCTTTTTTGTTGGCTCCGAATGCTGGGCTCGAACCAGCGACAACCTGATTAACAGTCAGGTGCTCTGCCAACTGAGCTAATTCGGAATATATAAGAAGTATGTTTTGTTAAAAAATATATTAACAGAATAATCAAAATCATACACAGGGCCAAGGGTTTCCCGAAAATTGAACAATTTTTGGGAGTTCCGAGGTGTGGTGTTTTAGAAGGAAAACCGAGTTTTCTACGCCACTTTCAGGTATTTGGTTTTGGTTATTCTGGTTTTGTTTTGACATTAAGCTTTAAATGAAAAATGTTGGCATTGACCTATTTTCCCGGCACGCCTCCGTGCAAGTATCTTCGGCTTAGCACAGCTTAACTTCTGTGTTCGGAATGGGTACAGGTGGACCCTGTGCAGTAAAAACACCAACTTTTTCATTTATTCGCTTGTTGTCGTTTAGTCCTTTCGGACTAGGTTGGCATTGACCTATTTTCCCGGCACGCCTCCGTGCAAGTATCTTCGGCTCAGCACAGCTTAACTTCTGTGTTCGGAATGGGTACAGGTGGACCCTGTGCGTTAAAAACACCAACCGGCGGTGAGTCACCGCTGACAAAATCGTTTTTGTCTTTCGGTACTTACCAATATTACCACGACAATGAAGTCGTAATATTTATCGCACTTTCGTGCTGGTGCACCTCCGGGGACTCGAACCCCGGACCCACTGATTAAGAGTCAGTTGCTCTACCAACTGAGCTAGAGGTGCATATGGGATATTGTTCCCTTCGGGCTTTCGAAAAATGCTCATTAAAAACCGAACAAAGATGGATTAATGAAAACTCAACGATTGTCTTGAATGATTGAACCGTAAAAAGTAGTTCA
>JAZNFR010000117.1:0-5521 GCA_045576055.1 Eubacteriales bacterium | reverse complement strand
CTTACCTATAATGAATATGATAATGCATATTATTTAGGAAATAAAGATAATCCATACGTAGTATTAATAAAAGCAAAGGATAAATCTATTACCTCTTGTACTATAAATGAAAATACTAAATTTATATATGAAGATGCATTCTATAATTGCAGAAGCTTGACAAGTGTAACAATAGGTAATAATGTAACAAGTGTAGGAAGACTTGCGTTCCATAATTGTTCATTACTTGAAAGTGTAACTATCGGCAATAACGTAACAAGTATAGGAAGCTCTGCGTTCTATGGTTGCACAAGCTTGACAATTTACTGTGAAGCAACCGAACAACCAAGCGGTTGGAATTATAATTGGAACTCTTCAAACCGCCCTGTTGTTTGGGGACATAAACAATCAAGTAAGGGTCTGGAATTCACTTTAAGTGATGACGAAACATATTACATTGTTACGGGCATAGGCACTTGCACCGATACCGATATAGTGATACCACGTACATATGAAGGCAAACCGGTAACGAGTATAGGAGACTATGCGTTCCAATATTGTACAAGCTTGACAAGCGTAACCTTTGAAGAAAGTAGCGTTTGTGAAAGTATAGGGAACATGGCGTTCGAAGGATGCGAAAGCTTGACAAGTATAACTATACCCGATAGCGTAACAAGTATAGGGGGCGCTGCGTTCGGAGATTGCGAAAGCTTGACAAGTATAACTATACCTGTTAGTGTAACAAATATAGAAGGTGGTACGTTCCATGGTTGCACGAATTTAACCGAAATCAACTTTAACGCCAAAGCTATGGATCTATATTACGTTCCCGCGCAGGAAGTAAAGGTTCTCTACGTTAGTGATCAGCTAAAATTCAAGGAAGGCTCAAATAGAGTAGTAGACCTTGAAAGAAGACCTGCTTTAATGAGCGTTTTGCGTTCACAGGGTCTATCATTCACCGAGGAAAACGTTTTCCACGCTGATAACGTTAAAAACGCACCTATATCGGGATATAACCTATATATATATGAAGGAGTTAAGCCCGAAAAGGCTCCGACTGACGGTGCTATTTGGTACTTTGATGCCGAAGAAACACCGACAGGCGTTGACGGATTATATATTACCGATGATATGGTAGAGGGTCTTAACACCCAGATTGAAGAGGTTGTTTTACAGGGCGAGTACGCAAAGAAAATTTTAAGTAACGTCAATTACGGTAAAGAGGATGCTCTAATTCCTCCAACCTTGAACAGCTTCTCCTTGATTCACAGCACCTTGGACGAAGCGGGCTTCCCGATCTTCAACGTACCATCGGGCTTTGACGTTGTTTTTACGGCTTCCTACGAAGCAACAAATGAAAAGGGCGAAACCAAGCTTGTTCATGCACCTGTTATGATTGCAGGAACGGTCGGAACTACAAGAGTGGTTGTAACTACCTTCGAGCTTTCACATGAAAACACGCTTATCCAATACGACGTTGTTAACTTTATTAACTTAATGGAAAATCTTGTTGGTTTCTCATTTTCCGATGATTTAAATGATTGTATAATAAATAGTACATTCCAAAATGCAGGCAAGAATGAAGACGGAATAAAGGTAACAATAGGCACAGAGGTAACAAAAATACCTGCTTATTTGTTCTATGATGCTGATTACATAACATGCGTGGAATTTGAAGAAGGTAGTGTTTGTGAAAGTATAGGAAAATATGCGTTCGATAGTTGCTACAACTTGACGAATATAGAAATCCCTGATAGCGTTACAAGTATAGGAGAAGGTGCGTTCTGTGCTTGCAACTTAACAAGTATAACAATACCCGATAGTGTAACAAGTATAGGAAAATATGCGTTCGATTATTGCCACAACTTGACAATATACTGTAAAGCGGAAAGTCAGCCAAATGACTGGGATGCAGAGTGGAACTATTCAGACTGGAACTATTCAGACTGTGATGTATATTGGTATAGCGAAAACGAACCAACAACAAGCGGCGATTATTGGCACTACGTAGACGGCGAGATTGTAATTTGGGATACAAAAGACGAAATCGAAGACGATGACTTCAAAGATGATTTGAAAGATGAAATCGATGACCCTGAAGATGAGATTAAAGACAAAATCGAAGACGATGACATCAAAGAGGACTTGAAGGAGAAGGTTGACGAAAGCGTTGGCGATGACGAAAAAGACATTTTGGGCGATTTAAGAGATTAATCCATAGACCATTGGGAAATCAATATTACTGGTACAAAAAATAAGAGTTGAAGGGATTCTATCGCTACGCTCCAGAATGACAAAGTGGTGAGATTTCATCGGCTGTGCTCCATAATGACAAACAAAAAAAGAGACCTCGATTGAGGTCTCTTTTTTTATCGCCTCCTTTGTAAAGGGAGGTGGCGTTTTCGCAAGAAAATGACGGAGGGATTTTTGCATAGGAAATTTAACTTTAAAATAATCTAAAAATAATTGAATTTTAATCCCTCCGCTTCACAAATGTTCAGCCCTCCATTTACAAGGGAGGCTTGTGAGATTCCTCGACAAACTCGGAATGGCGTACCAACAAAAAAGAGTATTTTAGCGCTCTTTTTGATTTTTTCGTTTATTTTATTGTATTATAATTTTGCATGTGCTATAATATATGCTGAAATAATTTGGGTTGAAAGGAGAAAATATGAAAAGGCTACTTGTTTATTTAAAGGGTTACGGAAAAGAATGTGCATTTGCGCCATTTTTTAAGATGCTTGAAGCGCTTTTTGAGCTTTTCATACCACTTGTTGTTGCAAGTATCATCGACAATGGTATTGGGAAAAGCGATTCTGAGCACGTTGTAAAAATGTGTCTTTTAATGGTTGGTCTTGGCGCTATTGGTCTTACCTGTACACTTTTTGCACAATATTTTTCTGCAAGGGCGGCTTGTGGCTTCTCAGCTAAGGTGCGCCATTCTCTATTTGCACACATTTCTTCTCTCTCCTATACAGAAATTGACGCACTTGGTACACCAACCCTAATAAATCGAATGACAAACGACACAAACCAAGTACAAACAGGAATTAACCTAACATTGCGCTTATTTATGCGTTCTCCAATTATCGTTTTTGGTGCGCTTGTTATGGCTATTGTTGTTGACCCAAGCTTTAAGGTTTCCGGCATATTTATATTCACAATTTTAGCTCTATCCTTGGTAGTTTTTGGCATTATGCTCATTACTATCCCCTTATACAAAAAAGTACAAGCTAAGCTTGATACTGCTCTTCTTTCAACACGCGAAAATCTAAGTGGTGTGCGTGTTATTCGTGCCTTTTCGCTTGAGGGCAAGGAAAAAAGCAAATTCCTAACAAAAACAAATGCTTTACATAAAGCTCAGCTTTTGGCGGGAAGAATTTCTGCGCTTATGAATCCACTCACCTTTGTTATTGTTAACCTTTCCATTTGCTTCCTTGTTTACAAGGGCGCTTTAGAGGTTGATACTGGCGATTTAACACAAGGACAAGTTATTGCGCTATACAACTACATGTCACAGATTCTTATTGAGCTTGTTAAGCTTGCAAACCTCATTATCACTATCACAAAGGCGCTTGCTTCTGCAAAAAGAATTCAAGACGTGTTTGAAATTAAATCTTCTCAAGTAGTGGAAAAGGACTGCCCTGTATACGATAATGATTACGCAGTAGAATTTAAAAACGTTTCTCTGCGATATAAGGGTGCCGGGGACGCCTCGCTTGAAAACATTGATTTTTCAGTTTCCAAGGGCGAAACTGTTGGCATTATAGGCGGCACTGGCTCCGGAAAAAGTTCTCTTATAAACATGATAGGACGCTTTTACGATGCCGAGACTGGTGAGGTTTTAATCAACGGCAAAAACGTAAAATCCTATGAATTTAGCACGCTACGTGAGAAAATAGGTATTGTCCCACAAAAGGCTGTCCTTTTTAAGGGCACTATCCGTGACAATTTAAAATGGGGCGACCCAAACGCAACTGACGAGGAAATTATAAAGGCTATTGAAATAGCACAGGCAAAGGATGTTCTTCTATCCAAGGAAGATGGACTTGACCATTTAATTGAAGAGGGTGGAAAAAACCTTTCTGGTGGTCAAAGACAACGCTTTACAATTGCTCGTGCTTTGGTTGGAAAGCCTGAAATTTTAATACTTGATGATTCCTCCTCTGCACTTGACTATGCAACTGACGCTAATTTAAGAAAGGCTATTGCTAATCTTGATTATAATCCAACGGTATTTATAGTTTCACAAAGAACCGCATCTATTGTCAATGCTGACAAAATTATCGTTCTTGAGGACGGAAAAATAGTCGGTATAGGCACACATAACGAGCTACTTAACTCGTGTGAGGTTTATTCTGAAATATATAACTCTCAATTTACAAAGGAGGGAGTATAGTATGAAGAATAAATCGACTATTGTAATGGTTCTTAGCTATTTAAAAAGGTACTGGATTTGGATTATAGTTTCCCTTTTATTTGCGTGTGCGAGTGTGCTCTTATCACTTTACATTCCAATCCTTGTCGGTGAAGGAATCGACTTAATTATCGATACTGGCAAGGTGGATTTTGAAAAGCTACTTCCACTGATAACAAATGTGGGAATTATTGCTATTATAGTTGCTATTTTGCAATGGATAATGAACCTAATTAACAATCGCATTACCTATAATGTGACAAGAGATATAAGAAATCGTGCATTCAACAAGCTTCACAGCTTACCACTTTCTTATATTGATTCCCATCCACACGGCGAGGTGGTTAACAAAATGATTTCCGGCGTTGACCAGTTTGCTGAAGGGCTTTTGATGGGCTTTACTCAGTTCTTTACTGGAATTATAACCATTATTACAACTCTTGTGCTTATGCTTGTTTTAGACTGGAAAATAGCGCTTGTTGTGGTTGTATTAACTCCGCTTTCCTTGTTTGTTGCAAGCTTTATTTCAAAAAGCACTTATTCGCTATTCAGAAAGCAAGCAATAACAAAGGGTGACCAAACTGGTATAATCAATGAGGTAATAACAAACCTTAAGGTTGTTAAAGCATTTAGCCGTGAGGACGAGGAGCTTGAAAGCTTTGATAAAATTAATAATAAGCTTGAAAAAATATCAAGAAAAGCTATTTTTTTCTCATCCCTTGTAAACCCTTGCACTCGCTTTGTAAACGCATTAGTATATGCAGGTGTTGCACTTGTTGGCTCCTTGCTCATTATAAACTCAATAGATGTTGGCACAGTGCTAACAGTCGGTGTGCTTTCTGCATTTTTAAGCTATGCAACACAATATGCAAAGCCGTTTAATGAGATTTCCGGAGTTGTAGCAGAGCTACAAAATGCTTTGGCATCTGCTAGACGTGTTTTCGAGCTGATAGACGAGGATGAGGAAACCAGTGATAATAAAAATCCTGCTCTTTTGGTTGATGACGGAGATATTGAGCTTTCACACGTTTCATTCTCTTATACCGAAAACAAAAAGCTAATAGAAGATCTCAACCTAAAGGTTGAAAGTGGTATGCACGTTGCTATTGTAGGGCCAACAGGCTG
>JAZNFR010000116.1:0-2023 GCA_045576055.1 Eubacteriales bacterium | reverse complement strand
ATAATAATATAGTAGGTGGACTTTTTAGGGCTCATTTGTTAGAATTTGTACAAGGATGAATCTCATCCACAAAAAACAAAAGGATTTTTTATGAAGAATTATGTTATTGCAACCTGCTCTACATCTGATATTGATGCTAAGGAGCTTGAAAAAAGAAATATTGAGTTTTTGAAATTCCCATATTTTCTTGACGGAGTAGAGTATCTTGATGATATGGGCAAAAGTATGCCACATAAGCAGTTTTATGATTTTATGCGCAGTGGCGTTGATACTAAAACAACACTCCCAAATGTTGAAGCTATAAAGGATTTTTTGTCCCCATTTTTAGATGATGGCAGAGATGTTATTCTTTTGATGCTTTCTTCTGGACTTTCGGGTTCTGTGGCAGCATCAAAAATTGCTATAGAAGAACTAAAGGAAAAATATAGTGAAAGAAAAATATATGTTGTTGATTCCTTGGGCGCTTCATCCGGAATGGGACTTTTAACTATGGAAATGGCAGACCGTCGCGATGAGGGAATGTCAATAGATGATTTATACAGTTGGACTGAGGAAAATAAGCTTAATGTTCACCACTGGTTTTTCACAACAGACCTAACTTACTTTGTAAAGGGTGGTCGTGTTTCTAGAGTTTCTGGGTGGTTTGGAACAATATTAAAGATTTGTCCACTTTTGAATGTTGATAAAAACGGTAAGCTTATACCTCGCGAAAAAATAAGAGGAAAAGCGAATGTAATAAAGCAAATTGTTAAAAAAATGGAAGAAAATGCTATTAATGGTTATAATTATAATCAGAAATGCTATATTTCTCATTCAGATGCTTATGATGATGCAAAGGCAGTAAGCGATTTGATAAAAGAAAAATTTCCACACTTAAAGGCGAAAATTGTTATAAATAATATTGGTACAACTATCGGTTCTCATACAGGCCCTGGTACAGTTGCACTATTTTTCCTTGGAAAGAAAAGAGAGGACTAAAGGGGAATTTAATGACAAAAAATAATGAACATATTACAATAGATGGTAATGACTATAAAAATCTTATTTTAAATGCGGCGAAATGTCTTGAAGACAATAAGGAAGAAATCAATGAATTAAATGTATTTCCTGTTCCAGACGGGGACACTGGCTCTAATATGTCAATGACAGTTGCTAATGCCGCAAAGGAGCTATTGAAAACGGATAATATGCCTCTTGATGAGGCGGCTGATAAAACGGCTAAAGCAATGCTCCATGGAGCAAGAGGCAATTCGGGAGTTATAGTAAGCTTATTATTTAGAGGAATTGCAAAGGGGCTTAGAAGCTCGTTTGAATGCGATGGTGAGATTTGGGCACAAGCCCTTGCGCAAGGCGTCGAATCGGCCTACAATGCGGTTGATAATCCTGCCGAGGGAACAATACTAACCGTTGCAAGAAAAAGCGCAGAAAGCGCTAAAACAGCGGCTAAACGCAATAATAATTTCGAATATGTCTTGAAAGAAGCAATTGATGCCGCAGAAAAGGCACTTGATGAAACGATAAATCAAAATCCAGTACTATCAAAGGCGGGCGTAGTTGACGCAGGTGGAATGGGATGGCTTTTGGTAATAAAGGCTATGTATCAAGCGCTAATTGAAGAGAAACGAGTAAAATATGCGCCGAATGCAAAGGAAAAATCATCAAAAAAGGCAGACTTTTCTGCTTATGAAAGTGAAAATATTACCTTCGCTTTTTGTACTGAATTCATAATTAACAAGAACAATGGTGATGATAATACAGGTGAGCTAAAGAAATTCTTAAACGCAATGGGTGATAGCCTTGTTATGATTGACGACGGCGAAATTGTTAAGGTTCATATACACACAAACGATCCACATAAAGTGCTTGGCGAAGCTTTAAAATATGGGGTGTACGAAACCGTAAAGGTTGAAAACATGCGCACCCAACATACCTCTAAAATTATAGAAAGTCAAGAAGCGAAGATGGAAGACTATGCTTTTATTAGTGTTTCATCTGGAGAAGGCTTTAGCGAAATATTTAAAGA
>JAZNFR010000115.1:0-6047 GCA_045576055.1 Eubacteriales bacterium | reverse complement strand
TGCTAAAGCAAAGCACCCGAATGCAAAGCTACTTGTTCACCCAGAATGTAAAAAAGAGGTTACCCAGTGTGCAGATTACGTGGGTAGCACAACCGGAATTATGGGCTATGTAAAAAATAGCGAGGAAAACGAATTTATTATAGGCACGGAAAACTCAATTGTTGAGCATCTAAAGTTTGAGTATCCAGACAAAAAGTTCTACCCCTTGTCTAAAAAATGCGTTTGCTCTGATATGAAGCTAACAACCTTGGTTGACGTTTATAATTGCCTTTTGGGCACAGGTGGCGAAGAAATTGTCCTTGATGAATACACTTTAAAGAACGCAAGACGTGCTATTGATAATATGTTAAATTAATCAATCCTAATTGCCAACGTTATTCCGAGCGAAGTCGAGGAATCTATAAAAACCCATTCGACTCCACTGCGTTTCGCTCAGGGTGACGTATAACTTAAGTAAAAAAGACCCAAAGTGGGTCTTTTTGTTTTAAAAAATTGTTTTATTATACTTTTTGATTGCAATCAAGGTAATGACAAGTCCGACAACTATGCCGACAAGCATTATACCTAATGCAATTGAGATTAAAAATGGCAAGGCGAAAAGCTCAGAAATTAACATAAGCACACCGTAAATTAAAATAGAAATGCCAATAATAATCATACCTATACCAACACATATGCCAAGCGACTTTTTGTCCTCTTCCCTTACATTATTTCTATGATAGGAATGAAGGAGTGAAATATTGCCAGTTACATTTATTGCGCCCAAAACAATACACAAAATGCCAACGGATATTGATATTACCACACCTAAAATCATAACTACTCCCCATTCTTATTTATGCTGAACATAGCAATTGAAGCAACGAGCATAACCACACCAAGCGTAAAGCACACGGCTCCGACAACCGTATTCAACCGGTTTGCAAAGAAACCAATCATTCCACTGCCTACTGCGCAGCTAATAACTTGGAAAACTTTTTTCATAAAAACCCTTTCGTCAAAGTGAATTTTGGTTGTTTGCTTCACTAAAATCAATTGTACTCAAACTCAAAATCACCATCTACACATTTACCTAACGATTCGAGAACAATGTAGATTGTTTTTTCGTTGTCATATTTTCCATCAAGTGTAATCGTTTCATCGTATGATTCTCCACCTTTAACCGTGAGGAGCAATTCTTTTTCGCCATCAACACCGATATAAATATTCATCTCGCCTTCGGCAAGACTTGATTCAACATCGAGTGTATGCTCTGTGTCACTATTTCTTTTCAATTTGAAATTGTATGTTCCATTAAATGTTTTAAATTCCATACTCGCTTCATCGCCGTGACAAGAAGTAATTAGAATACTTGCAGAATAACTGTTTACATATCCTCTACAGCTAGAAAGCATAACAAGTGCAAGCACTATCACTAAAAGACTACAAGCTTTTTTCATACCATAATTCCCTTTTATACTCTATCAAATTCAAGTTTATCATTAATTAACTAATATAATTATAGCACACATTAGTTGGAAAGTAAATAAAAACAAAAGACACACCAAAAATGATGTGTCTTTGTATATGCAAAAAGTAATTATCTACAACACACAATGTGTGTTGCATAAGTTCCACAAGCCAATCGCCCTTCGCTTTTGGCTCGGGTTCTTGGGTGTCACTTATCTTTGAACGCAAGGATAACAAAAAAGCAAGACCGAAGTCTTGCTTTTTGATGTTATCTCTTGCTGAATTGTGGTGCGCGACGAGCAGCCTTCAAGCCGTACTTCTTTCTTTCCTTCATACGTGGGTCACGTGTGAGGAATCCAGCAGCCTTAAGAACGCCTCTGTTTGCTTCATCAGCTACAAGAAGAGCTCTTGCAATACCATGACGGATTGCACCAGCTTGACCTGAAATACCACCGCCTACAACGTTAGCAACTACGTCGTACTTACCTACATTTTCAGTAGCCTCGAGTGGTTGGTTAACGATGAGCTTTAGTGTTTCAAGACCGAAATATTCGTCAATGTTCTTACCGTTGATTGTAACAACGCCTGTACCAGGATAAAGACGAACACGAGCGATTGATTTTTTTCTTCTACCAGTTCCGTAGAAATATGGTTTAGCACTTGTATACATATTCTTCTATCCTTTCCAGATTACTTTACTTCAACAACTGTTGGTTGTTGAGCTTGTTGGTTGTGGTTTGCACCAGCGTATACCTTAAGTCTTGTGATGGACTTATCGCCGATGTGGTTGTGTGGGAGCATACCCTTAACTGCAAGCTCCATAGCGAGCTCAGGCTTTGTAGCCATAAGAGTCTTGTATTGAACCTCTTTAAGACCACCGATGTATCCAGAGTGACGTCTGTAATACTTTTGCTCAAGCTTCTTACCTGTTAATACTGCTTTTGATGCGTTAATGATGATAACGAATTCGCCGCAGTCAGCGTGTGGTGTGAATTCTGGACGGTGCTTACCTCTTAAGATGTTAGCAGCAGCAACTGCTGTCTTACCGAGAGGCTTGTTTGCAGCGTCAATAACATACCATTTACGCTCGATTTTGTTGTTAGCCATAAATGTTGACATTTTTAATTCCTCCGAATTTAATTATGATTGGGTTTTAACCCGTTCTTTAATTGCTCAACCATTATAACACCTTGATTCTTGGTTGTCAATACTTTTTTTGATATTTTTTTGTCAATTTTAATTAGTTAGGGTGTATACTCTTTTTTTCTCTTGTTTTCTCTTGTTTTCTCTCGTTTTCTCAAAAACTATTTTTAGAAAATTTCATAAAAAAAGCCGCCAAAACAGCGACTTTTTATTTTATTTACTTGATTTTAGTGTTTTAATACCCTTCTCAGTTATAAGAATATCGCAATGCTTATCAAATCTTCCCTTTGGTAGATTTGGCATAATTTGATGGGTATATGCAAGTCCGACTGTTGAGCCAGTAAAGATATTCATAAACTTGTCATAATAGCCCTTGCCATAACCTAGACGATAGCCGTAAACATCAAATGCAAGACCAGGAACGAAGCAAAGTGCGCTTCCCTTCGTGGTTTCAGGGTCATAAACAGGCGCTTCCTCCTTTGGCTCTCTTATGCCATATGCGCAAACCTCTAATTCATCGAGGGAATCAACGAAATGAAACTTCATGGTTCTGTCCTCAAGGTTGCACTTAGGAAATGCCACTCTTTTGCCCTTTTCCTTTGCAATATCGAAAATCGGCATAACATCAATTTCAGATTTTATAGGTGCGTATAGAAGAATGATATCAGCGTGACGAAAGCTAACTAGATTTGTAGCTGTGGTAACGATTTTTTCGCTAAAAAGTGTGCGTTCCTCTAACGGCATTGAGTTGCGCCTTTCAGCACACTCACGTCTTATTGCGTCCTTTTCTTTCTTAATAGGATTCATTTTACGTCCTTTCTTGACGCGAATTTAATATAGAACTGCGTCCTTTAGCTTTTGTCTTGTTTCTTTGCCTGCAAGTGCCTCGATAATTTCAAGTGCAAAGTCGTGTGATTTTCCCATTGCACGTGCGGTTATAATTTTACCATCGCGCACACAACCGTCGATTAGTACTGTTGCACCCTCAAGCTCTTTTTCAAAGCCCGGATAGCAAACTGCGCGCTTACCATTTAAAATACCTCTTTTACCAAGAATAAATGGTGCAGCACAAATAGCAGCAATAAACTTGTCCTCATTAACGGCTCTTTTTATGAACATGTCAACCAGGCTACTTTCATCGAGGTTGGTAGCACCTGGAAGTCCACCAGGCAAAATAATCATATCAAATTCCTCATTACCCGAAAGATCCTTGCTCTCTATATCGCATACAACAGGAATTTTATGTGAGCCCATTGCAATCTTTGTCTCAATACCAACAGTTTTTGTTTCAATCCCTGCTCGTCTTAAAAAATCTAGTACACAAAGCGCTTCGATTTCCTCAAAGCCGTTTGCCAAAAAAATATATACCATAGCTTTTCCTTTTAAAATTATTTCAAATCAAGTCGTCTAAGAATTTCCTTAAAGATGTCCTCGCGAGTGCGAATTGTGTCGCCCTCGTAGCATTTTATTTGCTCCCACGCGAGCTTTTTGCACGAATATAAAGCCGCATCATAGCATTTTGCCATATATTCGGTATCCTTTTCGTGAATATCCATTTTTTGCCCAGTCGTGGCGCTTCTGCTTCTTACAAGAGATAGTGAGAGTCTTGGTGGAAGCTCAAGATAAATAACCTTATCTGGAGCTGGTAAGCCAAGCTTATTAAACTCAAAATCCCATAGCCATGAAAGGAAGCCTTCCCATTCATTCTCTGGTAGCTTTGAAAGCTGATGAACCGCGTTTGCTGTGGTGTATCTATTAGCTACAACAATTGTTTCAGGGTCGTTAATATCCTTTATCCAATCAGTTTTGTAGCTTATGTATCTGTCACATGCAAAGAACATTGATGCGGTATATGCATTTGTATCGCTCGGCTTGTCACCAAGCTTACCTTCTAAGTACATTTTAACGAAAGCACTGCTCTCATTTTCATACATTGGAAAAGATAAAACGCGAACCTTTTTGCCTCTTCCCTTTAAATACTCAACAAGCTTTTCACTTTGTGTGCCCTTGCCTGAGCCATCAAGCCCGTCTATTGCAATAAATATGCCCATATTTTCTCCATTTTTGCCGAAGGGGTGTCTAAATTAGACACTCCCTGGCATTTTAAATTGGTTTTTAGTCGTTTTGTCTACGCATCATAATCTCGTGGAAATCGTCCTTTGTAATTAAAACGTCACGAGGCTTTGAGCCGTTTTGCTCTCCAATATATCCGCAATCCTCCATTTGGTCGATAATACGTGCAGCTCTTTGGAAGCCTAGTCGCAATTTTCTTTGTAGGAATGAGGATGAAATTTTACCCATCTCTGTTGCGAGCTCAAGTGCATCATAGAATGCGCTATCAAGCTCTCCACTATCGCCATCGTCTTCATCATCATATGAGGATGAGGAGCCCTTGTCACTCTTGCCAATCTTTGCCGCATTTGCGTCGATTTGGTGCATAACGTCCTCGTCATATATTGCAGGGGTATTTTCCTTCCAGAAGTTTATAACCTCCTCAATCTCGTCAGCGGAAACGAATGAGCCCTGAACACGTACTGGGTAAAGTGAACCGACTATCTTAACAAGCATGTCGCCTCGGCTAACTAGTCTTTCAGCGCCAACCTCGTCAAGAACTGTACGTGAGTCAATTTGTGATGGAACTCTAAATGAAATACGTGATGGAATATTACTCTTAATAAGACCTGTAATAACATCAACAGATGGACGCTGTGTACCGATTATAATGTGAATACCAGCGGCACGAGCCTTTTGGGTTAAGCGTGTGATATGCTGGTCAATATCTGGAACCTGCATCTTTAGGTCTGCAAGCTCATCAATAACGATTACTATACGTGACATCTTATCAGCATCGTAGCCTTTATCAACCTTTTCGTTAAACTCGATAACGTTACGCACACCAGCTGCCTCGATTGTTTCGAAACGGTCTTCCATTTCTGTCACCGCCCATTGAAGTGCACCAAGTGCCTTCTTAGGATCAACAACAACGGGAACTAAAAGGTGTGGAACACCGTTATAGTTTGAAAGCTCAACCTTCTTAGGGTCAACTAGGATAAGTCTTACATCGTCTGGAGTTGCTCTATAAAGCAATGAAACGAGCAAGGAGTTAATGCATACGGATTTACCCATACCTGTCGCACCTGCAACCAAAAGGTGAGGTGTTTTTTCAATATCGACGTAAATGTTTTCACCAGCAATACTCTTACCGAGTGCACAGGTCAATTTACCCTTTGCCTTTTTGAATTGTTGGCAGTCAATTAGGTCACGTAGGTAAACAAGGCTTGTAACCTTATTTGGAACCTCTATACCAACTGCGCTCTTTCCAGGAACTGGACATTCCATTCTTATATCCTCAGCTGCGAGCTTAAGCTTGATATCATCAGAAAGACTCGCAATTGAACGAACACGAACGCCAGGCTCGGGAACTAGCTCATATCTTGTTACTGTTGGACCTCTTG